>NZ_JBHYZV010000038.1:0-71234 GCF_042753905.1 Streptomyces sp. NPDC059248
GCCTCCCCCGGCCCGAGCCGGTGTTCCACTGATGTCAGCGGACCTGGTCCACGTCGACGAGGTCGACCCGGATACCACGGCCGCCGATGGCGCCCACGACGGTGCGCAGGGCGCGCGCGGTGCGGCCGTTGCGGCCGATCACCTTACCGAGGTCGTCGGGGTGGACCCGGACCTCCAGCACCCGTCCGCGGCGCAGGTTGCGCGAGGCGACCTGCACATCGTCCGGGTTGTCGACGATGCCCTTGACGAGGTGCTCGAGAGCCTCCTCGAGCATGCTCAGGCCTCGGTCGACTCGGCGGCGCCGGCGGCGTCGGCCGCCTCGTCCGCCTTCTTCTCGGACTTCTTGGCCTTCTGGGTGATGGCCTCGCCCTTGGGCTCGCCACCCTCCAGGGTCTTGGCGAACTCGTCGAACGCGGCGCGCTTGTCGGCCTTCGGCTCGGCCACGAGCAGCGGCGCCGGGGCCGGCAGGCCCTTGTGCTTCTGCCAGTCGCCGGTGAGCTTCAGGATCGCGAGAACGGGCTCGGTCGGCTGGGCGCCGACGGACAGCCAGTACTGCGCACGCTCCGAGTTGACCTCGATACGCGAGGGGTTCTGCACCGGGTGGTACAGGCCGATCTCCTCGATGGCCCGGCCGTCACGGCGGGTACGGGAGTCGGCGACGACGATGCGGTAGTGAGGCGAACGGATCTTGCCCAGACGCTTCAGCTTGATCTTGACTGCCACGGAAGTGGTGTCTCCTGGTCTTGACGTGGTTGGGCACAACGAGATGCCACGTGGGGTTGCGGTACTCGGGTGCCCGATGGACGCGTCAGCCGGAGGAGAGAGGGGTCCTGTGCGGCCGTCGAGTACAGCTAGCCATTGTGCCACACGCCGATGACGCGCTGTTCCCCGGACCTGCGCCGCCCCCGTCAGGCGGCCGGGCCGGGGGTCAGCTCGCCGCGGCGACCGGTTCGGGGATACGGAAGGGTTTGCCGCAGCCTCCGCAGACGATGGGCGCCTGGGCGAGGACCGAGGGGACGACCCGGACATTGCGCCCGCAGTCGCAGACGGCCTTCACCCGGACGCCGCCGCCCGAGGAGCCGTGCCGGGCGGCCGGTCCCCGGAAGGAGCGTTTGGTGTCGGACGCCGTGGCGACGGTATGGGCTCTGAGGGCGCGCTGGAGCCGCTCGATGGTCGGACGGTACCGGCGCTTGGCTTCGGGGCTGAGCACGACCAGCGAGAAGCCACTGCTGGGGTGCGGCTCATCGGCGTGGTCGAGGCCCATCTCCTCGGCGATCGCCAGGAATCTGCGGTTGTGGTAGCGGCCGGCGCGGGAGGTGTCTCGGACGCCTCGCGCGGCGGCGATGCCGTGGACTGCCTCGTGGAGCAGTCGCTCGAAGGACAGCTCGCCGCCGCAGGCGGACGACGACTCTCCGATCAGGGACTCTGGCGCGGCGAGATCCGGCAGCTCAGGGTGGTGCCGTTGAATATCGGCCCATGCCTGTGCCAGTTCTGCGGCGAGAACAGGTGGTGTCGTGCTCACGTCGTGATAACGAGCCTGGACGGTCCACGGTTCCATTACGGGGCATCCCAAATATTTTGCACGTACCAGTCAGTTGACATTGATGTGTCCCGACGAGGGCGGGTACGTCGATCTGCGGAGAAGACTCCCAGTGCGCATCAAGGTGGTACGTAGTACCTCGTACGGCTCCGGGCACCGCGCGGGCGGTTCGCGCACTCCCGGCATCCCCGTGGGGTCTCCGGACATCGGACACCGTACCGAAACCGCCCCCGCGAAAAGGCCGACTTGGTGCTTCCCGGCCGGATCCGCACAGGTTTCCGGCCGTGGGTCAGGGGTCCTGTTTGGTGAGGCGCGGGATGCCGGCGGCGCGGTAGGCCGCGTCCTCGTCCAGCGTCTCGTGTTCCAGCAGCGCCGCCGCCAGGGAGTCCAGCCGGTGCCGGTTCTCCCGGAGCAGGCGGCAGGCGCTGTCGTAGCACTCGTCGACGATGCGCCGCATCTCGTGGTCCACCGAGTCCAGGGTGGCGGGTGCGGCGGAGAGGCCGTACGGCACCTGGGCGTCGGCGGGGACGGCGGAGAGCCGCCCCACCCGCTCGCTCATCCCCCAGCGCCCCACCATCCCCCGCGCCAGCCGAGTGACCTGTTCGAGGTCGCTCTCGGCGCCGGTGGTGACCATGCCGAAGACGATCTGCTCGGCCGCCATGCCGCCGAGGGCCCCGATGATCCGGCCGCGCAGATACTCCTCGGTGTACGCGTACTTGTCCGCCTCCGGGGTGGAGAGGGTGACCCCCAGGGCGCGTCCGCGCGGCACGATGGTCACCTTGCGGACCGGGTCGGCGCCGGGCTGGACCATGCCGAGCAGGGCGTGGCCGCTTTCGTGGAAGGCCGTGCGCCGTCGTTCGTCGGCGCTGAGGACCAGGGGTCTCTCGGCGCCGAGCTGGACCTTCTCCAGGGCGGTGGTGAGGTCCGACTGGGTGACGGCGTCCTGCTGGCGTTTGACCGCGACCAGCGCGGACTCGTTGGCGAGGTTGGCGAGATCGGCGCCGGTCATCCCGGGGGTCGAGGCGGCGATCCGGGCGAGGTCGACGTCGTCGGCGAGGGGGATGTCGCGGGTGTGGATCCGGAGGATGGCCTCACGGCCGGGCCGGTCGGGCGGGGAGACCTGCACGATCCGGTCGAAGCGGCCGGGCCGGGTCAGCGCCGGGTCGAGGACGTCGGCCCGGTTGGTGGCCGCGAGCACGATCACGCCCTCCGAGCCGGTGAAGCCGTCCATCTCGGTGAGGATCTGGTTGAGGGTCTGTTCGCGTTCGTCGTGGCCGCCGAGTCCGGCGCCGCCGCCGCGGACCCGGCCGATGGTGTCGATCTCGTCGATGAAGACGATCGCGGGCGCGACCTTGCGGGCCTCGGAGAACAGCTCCCGGACCCGGCCGGCGCCCACGCCGACGATCATCTCGATGAACTCGGAGGCGGAGGCCGAGAAGAAGGGGACCCCGGCCTCTCCGGCGACCGCCCTGGCGAGCAGGGTCTTGCCGGTGCCGGGCGGGCCCGCGAGAAGGACGCCGCCGGGCATCCGGGCGCCCATCCGGCGGTAGGCCCCGGGGTGCTTGAGGAAGTCGACGACATCGTCCAGTTCGCCCTCGACCTCGTCGATCCCGGCGACGTCGGCGAAGGTGGTGCGTTTGCCGGGGAGGAGTTCGACGGGCCGGGGCGGTTCCTTGCGGCCGAGCATCCCGCCACCGCCGCCGAGGGCGGCGCCCATTCTCCGGGCCGCGTACACCCAGACGGCGATCAGCAGCAGTATCGGGAGGAAGGCGATGAGCAGGGTGGACCAGATGCTGGTCTTCTGGACGACGGGTTCCGCGGTGACCGTGACGTTCCGCCGGGTCAGCTCGGCCCAGAGGTCGTCGGTGGCGAAGGCGGGCCGCTGCGTCTTGAACTTGGTGTAGTCGCCGTCCTTGTCCGGCAGGGGGGCCTTCTTCTTCAGCTCGCCCTCGATCGACTCGTCCTTGGAGTAGATCTTGGCGATGTTGTCCGCGGCGACCTGCTTGCCGAACTCGGTGTACGAGATCGTGGGCTCCTGGCCGCCGCGGAAGAGCGAGAGCACCAGGCTGGCGACGAGATAGACGACCACGGCGGCGAGGAGCAGCCCCCACAGGCCGCCGGGCATCTTCTTGCGCGGCGGGGGCGGCGGGGGCGCGCCCTCGGAGCGCCAGGGGTCGTCGGGCGCCCGGCGCGGCGGCACGGGGTTGCTCATACCGGGACGTTAAACCGGGGCGGCGGGCTCGGCATCCCCATGTGGACAACCGCGGAGGCACCCCCGGCTCGAAGCCGGGGGTGCCGATCGGGTGTCCTGGCCCGCACCGCGGCCGCCCCGGTGCGGGGCGGGCGCGGTCAGCGCATGAACTTCTTGAACTCGTCCGGCAGCTCGAACGACTGGTCGCCGCCCCCGGCCGGCAGCCCGAAGGCCCCGCCCTCCTGGGCGGCCTGCTCGCGCCGCTCGACGGCGGCCTGCTCATCGGCCTTGCGCTTCATGGGGTTGCCGCTGCGCCGCTTGCCCTTGGCCTGCTTCTGCTGCTTCTTCTGGCGGCCGGGACCGCCGCCCATGCCGGGCATCCCCGGCATGCCGGGCATTCCGCCGCCCTGGGCCATCCGGGACATCATCTTGCGGGCCTCGAAGAACCGCTCCACCAGGCTCTTGACGGCGCTGACCTCGACTCCGGAGCCGCGGGCGATCCGGGCCCTGCGGGAGCCGTTGATGAGGGTCGGTTCGGCGCGCTCGGCCGGGGTCATCGACTTGATGATGGCGGCGGTGCGGTCCACGTCGCGCTCGTCGATGCTGTTGATCTGGTCCTTCATCTGCCCCATGCCGGGCAGCATGCCGAGCAGCTTGGAGATGGAGCCCATCTTGCGGACCTGCTCCATCTGGGCCAGGAAGTCGTCGAGCGTGAAGTCCTTGCCCTTGCTGCTCGCCAGCTTGGAGGCCATTTTGGCGGCCTCTTCCTGGCTGAAGGTCTGCTCGGCCTTCTCGATGAGCGACAGCATGTCGCCCATGCCGAGGATGCGGGACGCCATCCGGTCGGGGTGGAAGGCGTCGAAGTCGTCCAGCTTCTCGCCGTTGGAGGCGAACATGATCTGGCGGCCGGTGACATGGGCGATGGAGAGCGCGGCACCGCCGCGGGCGTCGCCGTCGAGCTTGGACAGGACGACGCCGTCGAAGCCGACGCCGTCGCGGAAGGCTTCGGCGGTGTTGACCGCGTCCTGTCCGATCATGGCGTCGACGACGAAGAGGATCTCGTCGGGCGATACGGCGTCGCGGATGTCCGCGGCCTGCTGCATCAGCTCCTGGTCGATGCCGAGGCGGCCGGCGGTGTCGACGACGACCACGTCGTACTGCTTGGCGCGGGCGTGCTCGACGGAGTCCTTGGCGACCTGGACCGGGTCGCCGACGCCGTTGCCGGGCTGGGGGGCGTAGACGGCGACGCCCGCGCGCTCGGCGACGACGGAGAGCTGGTTGACCGCGTTGGGGCGCTGGAGGTCGCAGGCGACCAGCAGGGGGCTGTGGCCCTGGGCCTTGAGCCAGCGGCCGAGCTTTCCGGCGAGGGTGGTCTTACCCGCGCCCTGGAGACCGGCGAGCATGATCACGGTCGGCGGCTGCTTGGCGAACCGCAGCCGCCGGGTCTCGCCGCCGAGGATGCTGACCAGTTCCTCGTTGACGATCTTGATGACCTGCTGGGAGGGGTTGAGCGCCTTGGAGACCTCGGCACCCCGGGCCCGCTCCTTGACCTTGGCGATGAAGGCTCGGACCACGGGGAGGGCGACATCGGCTTCCAGCAGCGCGATACGGATCTCCCGGGCCGCGCCGTCGATGTCCGCCTCGTTGAGGCGCCCCTTGCCCCGCAGGGTCTTGAAGGTGTTCGCCAAGCGGTCGGAGAGAGTATCGAACACGGCGCTCTTCGGTCCTCAGAGTCGGGGGCGGGGGGAAATCGTCCTCCAGGGTATCCGGCCGCGGGAGGTACCGGCCCGCCCCGGCCGGGAAAAACGCCCCGGGCCCCTCAGCGCAGGGCGGCCTCGACGGCCCGTGCCAGCCGATCGGCGGTCTCGTCCGCCAGTGGTCCGCCCCGGTCGCCGGTGACGTAGAAGGCGTCGACGGCGTTTCCGCCCAGGGTGCCGATGTGCGCGCTGCGGACCCGTACGCCCGCGTCCTCCAGGGCGAGCCCGACCCGGTACAGCAGTCCGGGGGCGTCGGGGGCGCGGACCTCGATGACGGTGGCGTGGCGGGAGGCGTCGGACGCGACGGTGACCCGGGGCGGGGGCGGTTCGACGCCCCGGCGGCGCGGCTGGGCGGCGTCCCGTTCGGCGAGCCGGTCCCGGACGGCGAGGGATCCGTCGAGGGCGCGGACGAGGTCGGCGCGGAGCCGGTCGGCGGCCGGGAGGGCGCCGTACGCGGCGGCGATCCGCCAGTTCAGCACGGTGACGGGGGCGGCGCCGGGGCCGACGGCGGCGGGCAGCGGGATCTCGCGCAGATCGGCGGAGCGGACGGTGAGCCGGTGCAGGGCGAGCACTCCGGCGACGGCGGGCAGGATCCCGGGCCGGTCGGGCAGGGCGATCCGCAGCACGGCCCCGACGGGCTCGGTGGCGCCCACGGCTTCCCCGGCGGACGCGTCCCCCGCGGGGTCGGCCTCGGAGTCGGCCGTGCCGGTACGGGCGCGGAGCGCGAGGACGGGCCCGCCGGTGCGGTACGCCTCGACGGCGAGCCGTTCCGCCTCGGCGCCGGGCGCCTCGGCCGCCGCCGGTCCTGGCGGGGCCCCGCCGATGGCGGCGGCGACCCGTGCCACGAGATCGGCGACGAGGGACGCGCGCCAGGCGGACCAGGCGGCGGGCCCGGTGGCGAGCGCGTCGGCCTCGGTGAGGGCGTGCAGCAGTTCCAGTGTCCCGGTGGTCCCGACGGCGTCGGCGACGGCCCGTACGGTCGCCGGGTCGTCGAGGTCGCGCCGGGTGGCGGTGCGGATCAGCAGCAGATGGTGGCGTACGAGGGCGGCGACGACGGCCGCGTCGGCGGCGGCGAACCCCATCCGCAGGGCCGTGTCCCGGGCGACGCCCTCGCCCGCGGTGGCGTGGTCCCCGGGGCGGCCCTTGCCGATGTCGTGCAGCAGGGCGGCGACGAGGAGCAGGTCGGGGCGGTGGACGCGGCGGGTGAGCGCGGCGGCCCTGACGGCGGTCTCGACGAGATGGCGGTCGACGGTCCAGAGGTGGACGGCGTTGCGTTGGGGGCGGTGGCGTACGTGTTCCCAGGCGGGCAGCAGCCGGGTGATCAGGCCCTCGGCGTCGAGGGCCTCCCAGACGGCGACGGCGGGTGCCCCGGCGCCGAGGAGGGTGACGAACTCGTCCCGGGCGTCGGCGGGCCAGGGCACCGGCAGCGGCGGGGCGGCCCCGGCGAGGGTGCGGACGGTGTGCCGGGAGAGGGGCAGTCCGGCGCGGGCCGCGGCGGCGGCGGTGCGCAGCGGCAGGACCGGGTCGTGTTCGGGGCGGGCGGTGCGGGCGAGCCAGACCTCGCCGTCCTGTTCGACGACGCCGTCGGCGAGCGGGACGCGGTCGGGGGCGGGCCGCCGGGTGCCGCCGGTGAGCAGGGCGCGCAGCCGGGGGCGGCGGCCGCGGGCGCGCAGGACCCGGTGGACCTCGCGCCAGGTGACGTCGGCGGCGTAGGAGATCGTCCCGGCGGCTTCGTAGACGTGGCGCAGGAGGGTGTCGGCGTCGGGGGTGCCGAGTTCGGCGGCGACCTGGTCCTGGTCCTGGAGGGCGAGGCGGTCGGTGGCGCGGCCGGTGGTGAGGTGGAGGGCGTCGCGGGTGTCGAGGAGGGTGCGGCGGGCGTCGTCGAGTCCTTCGCGGGGGGCGTCGGCGAGCCAGGAGGCGGCGACGGCGCGCAGGGCGGTGGCGTCGCGGAGTCCGCCGCGGGCTTCTTTGAGGTCGGGTTCGAGGAGGTGGCGGAGTTCACCCTGGCGGTCGGCGCGGTCGCGGCAGAGTTCGGCGAGTTCGGGCAGGCGGGCGGGGGCGCGGTTGCGCCAGTCGGCGAGGACGGCGGTCCGTACTCCGGCGACGAGGCCGAGGTCTCCGGCGACGGGCCTGGCGTCGAGGAGTCCGAGGTGGACTTTGAGGTCGGCGTCGGCGGTCGCGCGGGTTTCGGCGGGGGTGCGGACGGCGTGGTCGAGGGCGATGCCGAGGTCCCAGACGGGGTACCAGACGCGGTCGGCGAGGGCGGCGACGGCGCCCGGGTCGGCGGTGCCGTCGTGGAGGAGGAGCAGGTCGAGGTCGCTGCGGGGGGAGAGTTCGCCGCGGCCGTAGCCGCCGACGGCGACGAGGGCGGCGCGGTGGACGCCGGTGTCCCGGCGGGCGGTGTGGAAGAGGCCGGCGAGCCAGTGGTCGGTGAGGGCGGCGAGGGCGGTGCGCCGGGGTGCGCCGGGGCGGTCCCGGTCGTTGAGGAGCAGGAGCCGGGCGGCGGCGTAGCCGGATGCGGGGTGCGGCTCCGGTTCGGACGCGAACATTTCCGGTGCGGCCCCTGTGTTCGGTGTGGCCCCTGTGTTCGGTGTGGCCGCTGCGTCGTGGCTGTGCACCGCTGCTCCCTCGTTCGTTCGGTGGCCCGGGGCCCCGCCGGTGGGGGCGGGGCCCGGTGCCGTACGGCCGCGGCCGGTGGGTCAGAGCGCGTCGGGCCCGCGTTCCCCGGTCCGGACGCGAACGGCGGTGTCGACGGGGACGGACCACACCTTCCCGTCTCCGATCTTGCCGGTGCGGGCGGCTTTGACGACGACGTCGATGAGCTGTTCGGCGTCGTCGTCCTCGACGAGGACTTCGATACGGATCTTGGGGACGAGGTCGACGGTGTACTCGGCGCCTCGGTAGACCTCGGTGTGGCCGCGCTGGCGGCCGTAGCCGCTGGCCTCGGTGACGGTCAGGCCGTGGACCCCGAAGGCCTGGAGGGCCTCCTTGATCTCGTCGAGCCGGTGCGGCTTGACGACGGCGGTGATGAGCTTCATGCGTCCACCTTCCTGGTGCGGTCCGCGGCCACCAGGGCGTCGCCGGGTACGGCGGGGGCCTTGGTCCGGGATCCGGTGCCGCCGCCCGCGCCGCTGAAGTCGTACGCGGTCTCGGCGTGCTCCCGCTGGTCGATACCGGTGATCTCGGCGTCCTCGTCGACCCGCATGCCCATGGTCCGGTCGAGGATCAGGGCGAGGACGGCGGAGACGGCGAGGGAGTAGGCGAGGACGGCGGCGACGCCGACGGCCTGCTTGCCGAGCTGTTCGAGTCCGCCGCCGTAGAGGAGGCCCTTGGCGTCGGACTGTACGCCGCCGGTGGCGAAGAGGCCGACGAGGAGGGATCCGGCGATGCCGCCGACGAGGTGGACGCCGACGACGTCGAGGGAGTCGTCGTAGCCGAGCTTGTACTTCCAGCCGACGGCGACGGCGCAGAGCACTCCGGAGATCGCCCCGACGGCGATGGCGCCGAGCGGGGAGACGGAGCCGCCTGCGGGGGTGATGGCGACGAGTCCGGCGACGGCGCCGGAGGCGGCGCCGAGGGTGGTGCAGGCGCCGTGCCGGATCTTCTCGTAGGCGAGCCAGGCGAGCAGTGCGGAGGCGGAGGCGACCTGGGTGTTGACGAACATGACCGCGCCGACGCCGTCGTCGTTGCCGAGCCATGATCCGGCGTTGAAGCCGAACCAGCCGAACCAGAGGAGGGCGGCGCCGAGCATCACCAGGGGCAGGCTGTGCGGGCGCATCGGGTCCTTCTTGAAGCCGATGCGCTTGCCGATGACGAGGATGACGCCGAGGGCGGCGGCTCCGGCGTTGATGTGGACGGCGGTCCCGCCGGCGAAGTCGATGACGCCCATCTCGAAGAGCCAGCCGCCGGCGCCCCATACCCAGTGGGCGACGGGGAAGTAGACGACGGTGGCCCACAGGGCGATGAAGAGCGCCCAGGCGGAGAACTTGACCCGGTCGGCGAGGGCGCCGCTGATCAGGGCGGGGGTGATGACGGCGAACATGAGCTGGAAGACGGCGAAGACGTAGACGGGGACGGTGTAGCCGTCCCAGAGTTCGGTCAGGCCGATGCCGCCGAGTCCGACGTAGTCGGTGGACCAGCCGATGACGCCGCCGCTGTCGGTGCCGAAGGCGAGGGCGAAGCCGTAGAGCACCCACAGGACGGTGACGATGCCCAGGCTGACGAAGCTCATCATCAGCATGTTGAGGGTGGACTTGACCCGGACCATGCCGCCGTAGAAGAAGGCGAGGCCGGGGGTCATCAGCATCACCAGGGCGGAGCAGATGAGCAGGAAGCCGGTGTTGGCTGCGGACAGTGCCGGGGCTTCGGCGGCTAGCGTCGGGATGCCTTCTGGCATCGGCGTCTCCTCGTCGTCGGTTCGGCCGCGTGCGGGTGGGCCCGCGGGCGGGGCGGGGCCCTCGGCCGTGTCCGCCGTCCGCCCGGGGGTGTCGCGGGCGGACGGGAGGGGCGGACACGGCGAGGGCCGCTCGCCGGCGGTGTGGGGGGCCGTGGCGTCGAGAGTGGCGCGGTGGGATTTCGGCCGGTGCCGTGTGTTGTTTCGCGGGGGTGACGAAGGCGTCGGGTGTGTTACGCGGCCATGAACCGGCGATGTCCGGCCCGCCCCGGAGACGGGGCGGACCGGACAGGGCGGGACCGGACAGGGCGGTGGGCGCGGGGACCGGGGGCGCGGGAGGTGCGGGGACCGGCGGGTGGGGCAACCGGGGGCGCGGGAGGTGCGGGGGCGCGGGCCGGTCAGACGGCCTGCGCGGTCTCGGGGAGCTGGGCGGTGAGCTGGTCGGTGAGGCCGACGACCTCGGCGACGTCACCGAAGTCCCTGGCCGCGGTGTCGACGGTCTTGCGGAGCCGGTTGTTGACGCGTTCGGAACGGACGCGGCGGGCGACGGTCAGCGCCTCGGAGGCCAGTTCGGTGGCCTGTTCGGGTTCCTTCTTCAGCAGATGGACGGTGGCCATGCCGATCAGGTTGAGGGCGTAGGACCGCTGGTGGACCGGGTCGTCGCGGAAGAGCTGTACGGCCCGTTCCATCAGCGGCTCGGCGAGGGAGGCGTAGTTGGGGCTGCGTCCCGCGACATAGGCGAGGTCGCGGTAGGAGTGGGCGTTCTCGCCGTTCAGCTCGGCCTCGGTGAAGAAGCGGATCCAGTCCGGTTCGCGTTCGCCGTCGTCTCCGGCGTCGGCGAAGGTGGCCTCGGCCATCCGGACGGCGCGTTTGCACTTGCTGGGCTGGCCCATGTTGGCGTAGGCGCGGGCCTCCATCGCGTACAGCATCGCCTGGGTGCGGGCGGTGGCGCAGTCCCGGCTGCCGTACTGGGCCAGATGGATGAGTTCGAGGGCGTCGTCGGGCCGGCCGAGGTGGATCATCTGGCGGCTCATGGAGGAGAGGATGTACGAGCCCAGGGGCTTGTCCCCGGCTTCCTTGGCGGCGTGCAGGGCGAGGACGAAGTACTTCTGGGCGGTGGGCTGGAGGCCGACGTCGTAGCTCATCCAGCCGGCGAGCTGGGCGAGCTCCGCGGCGCAGGTGAACAGGCGGGCAGTGGTGAGGTCGGGGTGCGGCTCCTGGAGGAGGTCGGTGACCTCGTGGAGCTGGCCGACGACCGCTTTGCGGCGCAGCCCGCCGCCGCACTGGGCGTCCCACTGGCGGAACATCACGGTGGTGGACTCCAGCAGGTCCAGCTCGGGCCCGGAGAGCCGGGGCATGCGGTGCCCGCCGGTCTCCGGGGGCGTCACGGCCCTGCCCGGGTCGCCGGGGGTGGGGACGAGCCAGCGCTGCATGGGTTCGACGAGCGACGGTCCGGCGGAGAGCGCGAGGGACGTGCCCAGGAAGCCGCGCCGGGCCAGCATCAGATCGCTGCGGGAGAACTCGCTCAGGAGGGAGATCGTCTGCGGCCCCGCCCACGGCAGGTCGACGCCGGAGGTGGAGGGGGTCTGGTGGGCCGTGCGGAGCCCGAGGCTCTCGACGGCGACGACGGTGCCGAACCGTTCGGAGAAGAGTTCGGACAGGATGCGCGGGATGGGCTCGCGCGGCTGTTCGCCGTCGAGCCAGCGGCGGACCCGTGAGGTGTCCGTACTGATGTGGTGCGCGCCCATCTCCCGGGCCCGGCGATTGACCTGCCGGGCCAGTTCCCCCTTGGACCAGCCGCTGCGTACGAACCACGAACCGAGCATCTCGTTCGGGCGCTTGCCGGTACCGGTATTCGCACCGGCTCCGCTGCCGTCCACTGGTTACGCCCCCATCCATGAAGCCTGAAAGCCCGAGCCTTCGCCGGATGCCGTCAGAATGCCGTGACCGGGGGCCTTATGTACGGAACTTGCGGAAACATCGACCGGATCCGCACAGGTGAGAGGGGTGGCCCCGGGATGTCCAACGGTGTGCGCCGGGTCAGGGTTCGCGTACTGAAAGTAATCCTACGATCACCGCCCCGGGCCCGGGATTCCAGAAACGCCACCATTCGCCACCCCTTCGAATGAACTCCCCCGCCGCCGGGCGCGATTCACTTGACAGAGGACGATCAGCAGTCGGCGGATCGGTGCATTCACCGGCGTGTGGCGCGATACGCACTACCGGTCGCACCTCGGCGCGACCCCGGATCCACTCCGATCGCGACGCTGTGTCACGAGTGGACTTCGGGTCGTAACCACCGGCGAACGGGACACGTTGGAGTGGGCATGGGCTTCACGATCGGCGGCAGCCGGGGGATCAGGGACATCCGGTCCGCCCGGCCCGGCTCCAGGCGGCGCGGCCGCGCGGCGGAGCGGGCGGTGACGGCGGTGGCCGAGTACACGGGGCTGTGGGGCTGGGCGGTGGTGCCGGGCGCCCGGTCGCCATCGGGCGCGTCCGCCTCGCCGACGGCTTCATTAGCGTCTGATACGTCTGCCGTGTCTGCTGTTCCCGCTGTGTCTGCTGTGCCTTCGGCAGCTGCGGCACCGGGGGTATCGGGGGCATGCTCGTGCGGCCGCCCCGGGTGCGCGTCCCCGGGTGCGCATCCCCTCTCCCCCGCCGCCGAGATCCCGGCGGGCGCCACGCTCGACGAGGTCGGCGACGCCTGGGCCCGGATGCCGGACGCCACGGTGCTGCTGCCGGTGGGGCGCGCCTTCGACGTCCTCGACGTGTCGGCGGCGGCGGGCCGGTGCGCGCTGGTGCGGATGGAGCGGATGGGGCTGCCGCTGGGTCCGGTCACGGCGACGCCCGACGGGCGCTGCCAGTTCTTCGTGGCGCCGGGCGCGGCGGCCGCGCTGCCCGAGTTGCTGTACCGGATGGGCTGGGACGACGCGGATCTCGATCTGCGCTGTCCGGCGCCGGGCTCGTTCATCACGGCGCCGCCGTCGGACTACGCGGGTCTGGGCCCGGTGATCTGGCTCAGGCCGCCGTCGCTGGACACGGCCGCGGCCCCGCCGGAGGCCCGGCTGCTGCTGGGAACTCTGGCGTACATCTGCCATCGCGCCGTCACCCGCCGCTCCGCGGGGCCCGCCGGGGAGTAACGGAAGCGCCCGGGACCGCGACCGGCTCCGGTTCCGCGCCGGTCCGCCGACGACCCCACAGGGTGCGGCGGATCCCGGTCGCGGTCGCGGTGTGTGTTCAGTCCCCGATGAGCGCGTCGACGAACGCCTCCGGCTCGAAGGGCGCGAGATCGTCCGGGCCCTCACCGAGGCCGACGAGCTTGACGGGCACACCCAGCTCGCGCTGGACGGCGACGACGATGCCGCCCTTGGCGGTGCCGTCGAGCTTGGTCAGGACGATGCCGGTGATGTCGACGACCTCGGCGAAGACCCGCGCCTGCACCAGACCGTTCTGACCGGTGGTGGCGTCGAGGACGAGAAGGATCTCGTCGAGCGGGCCGTGCTTCTCGACGACGCGCTTGACCTTGCCCAGCTCGTCCATCAGACCGGTCTTGGTGTGCAGCCGGCCGGCGGTGTCGATGAGGACGACGTCGGCGCCCTCGGCGATGCCCTCCTTCACGGCGTCGAAGGCGATGGACGCCGGGTCCCCGCCCTCCGGGCCGCGTACGGTACGGGCCCCGACCCGCTCGCCCCAGGTCTGGAGCTGATCGGCGGCGGCGGCGCGGAAGGTGTCGGCCGCGCCCAGGACGACGGAGCGGCCGTCCGCGACCAGGACTCGGGCAAGCTTGCCCGTGGTGGTGGTCTTACCGGTGCCGTTGACGCCGACGACCATCACGACACCGGGGGTGTCGAGGCCGCTCTCGGTCTTCACGGCGCGGTCGAAGTCGGTGCCGAGGAGGGTGAGCAGCTCCTCGCGGAGCAGGGTGCGCAGCTCGTCGGGGGTCCGGGTGCCGAGGACCCTCACCCGCTCTCGCAGCCGCTCCACCAGCTCCTGGGTGGGGGCGACGCCGACGTCGGCGACGAGGAGGGTCTCCTCGATCTCCTCCCAGGTGTCCTCGTCGAGGTGCTCCCGGGACAGCAGGGTCAGCAGGCCCTTGCCGAGGGAGTTCTGGGAGCGGGCGAGCCGGGCGCGCAGCCGGACCAGCCGGCCGGCGGTGGGCTCGGGAACGTCCAGCGGCGGCGCGGTCTCGGCTTCGGCGGTCTCGGCGGGCGCGGGGGCGGTCTCGACGGACGCCTCGGCGGTATCGGGGAGGCCGACCTCCTCGATGGTGCGGCGCGGTTCGTCCCGCGGTGTCTCCGCCTCGTCGCCGACGTGCGGCTCGGCGGGGGGAGCGGTGATGGTCGGGGTGGTCCGCGGGGCCGACGGCGGGAGCTGCTTCTTGCGGCGACCGCTGATCACGAGCCCGCTGATGGCGACGACCGCGACCAGGGCGATGACTACAGCAAGGATGAGGATGTCCATAACCCGTCCAGTATCGGTCACGCCCCCTCCGGCCGGGCCGGGCGCGCCCGGCCACAGGGCGCCGGGCCCGTGGCCGGATCTCGTGGATCCCGCCGGGGCGGGCCGGCGGCGGGGTGGGAGCCCGGTCCGGCGCGGAAAATCCGGTGACTCCTCCCGGATGGCCGGGTTAGCGTCCCCGCCATGACCGTTGTGGAATATCGGACCATTCCGGAGGCGCACCTCGATCGCGCCCTGGATCTGCACTATCTGGTTTTTCTGCAGAAGGACCCGGAAGACGAACTCCGGAAGCTGCACCGGGAGACCCTGGAGCACTGTCTGCTCGTCGGCGCGTACGAGGGTGAGGATCTGGTCGGGCTGCTGGGTGCCCATCCGCTGAACCTGTCGGTGCCCGGCGGGGAGCAGAGGTGCGCGGGTGTGACCTTCGTCTCCGTGGCGCCGACGCACCGCAGGCGCGGGGTGCTCAGCGGCATGGTCGCGGAGCTGTGGCGCCGGTGCGCGGAGCGCGAGGTGCCGCTGGCCGCGCTGTGGGTGTCGGAGGCGACGATCTACGGCCGTTTCGGCTTCGAGCCCGCGACCCGTTCGTACCGGGTGGAGATCGAGACCGACCGTCCGCTGGAGCTGCGGATCGCCCCGGACGAGCGGCCGCTGCGGCTGGTGCCGGTGGACGAGGCGCCCAAGGTGATCGGCGCGGCCCACGAGGCGGCGCGGGCCCGGCGCGCGGGCCGGGTGGCCCGGGACGACTTCTGGTGGCGTACGCACATCCTGCGGACCGAGGACGAGGAGGACGGCGATCTGAGCGCGCCGCGGGTGGTGACGATCGGCGATCCGGGCGCCCCGCCCGCGGGCTATGTGATCTACCGGACCGAGTCGAACGACGAGGGCCGGGGCCGGCTGCACATCGGTGAGCTGGAGGGCGACTCCCCCGCGGTGGAGGCGGCGCTGTGGCGGTATGTGACCTCGGTCGACCTGGTCGACCAGGTGCGGGCGTGGGGGCGGCCGTTGGACGATCCGCTGCTGCGGTTCGCCGCCGACCGCGACCGGGTGGAGGTCGCCGCGGAGTTCCCGGCGCTCTGGCTGCGGCTGGTGGACGTCCCGGGGGCGCTGGCCGGGCGCGCCTGGTCGGCCCCGGTCGATCTGGTGCTGGAGGTCACGGACACGGGCATCCCCCGGAACGCGGGCCGCTACCGGCTCACCGTCACCGGCGGCGACGGCGATACGGCCCCGGTGACACGGGTGGACCGTACGGACGAGGCGCCCGATCTGACGCTGGACGTACGGGAACTCGCCGCCTGCTACCTCGGCGACCTCGACCCGGCCGAGCTGGTCCGGGCCGGCCTGGCCACCGAACACACCCCGGGCGCCGCGGCCCGGCTGGGCGCGGCGTCGCGTACGGAACTGCTGCCGCACACGACGGACGAGTTCTGACACCGGGCTGACCGGCGGGGCGGCTGCGGGTACCCAAGAAGCGGTCACCTTCGTACCGGACGTACACGGACGACTCCGGCAGAGCCGGGAACGCGCGGGCCGGCACCCGGTGACGCCACGACCCGCGCCCCGCAGGCCGCGCACCGGCCACCGGCCACCGGAGCGCGAACGCCTCACGGCATCGGGGCGCCCGGTGTGGTGCCCGGACCAGGGGGGAGGGCCGCGCCCGCGCCGCGGCGGCCCGCGGCCCAGCTCTGGAGTTCGGTCCCGGCCGTGGCCTCGATCTCCTCCAGCAGTCTGCGCCGCGCTCCCTCGTCCCGGTCGGCCTCGGGCACCGTCCCGTACCGCCGGACCGCCAGATGGAGCCGCGTCCACGCCTCGGCGGCCAGCACATACCGCTCGTTGTGGTTGAAGACCTGCCGGAAGCCGCCGACGAAGACGGCGGCGCCGGCCAGGGACGCGGTCGCCGCCGCGGGCGCCTGGACGCCCGCGGCCACCACCGTGGCCGCCCCGGTGAACAGGGCGGTCAGCTCGACCGTCCAGTGCATCCGGCGGGAGCGGTCGCGTATCCGGGCGAACCAGGCCAGCTGCTCATCGGCATAGGCCAGGACGGCCGGCTCGGACGGGCCGGACACCGCGGCCGGGGTCACCGCGGCCGGGGACACCTCGGAGGCCGAAGGCTCGGACACCGGCACCGGCACCGGCACCGGCGACACCGCCGGGGCGGCCGCGGAGGATTCTCGGGGACTCGTCGACATGCGCATATGCTGCCCCACCCGTCCGCCGCCGTCCGCGCCCCTTCTCATCTGACAGGGCGTCAGTTACGGTGCGCCCGCCGGTCGGAGAGGGAGTACGCCATGACCTTCACAGTCGTCCGCTTCAACCTCGTCGCCCCCGGCGCGTCCCCCGACGCGCTCGCGGCCCGCTATCGCACGGCGCTGGAGATGGCGGCCTACGCCGACGGTCACGGCGTCGCCACCGTCCAGACCGAGGAGCACCACGGCGCCGCGAACAACTGGCTGCCGTCCCCCTTCGTCTTCGCCGGGGCCGTCCTCGGCGCCACCCGCCGGATCGGGGTGACCGTCTCCGCCGCCGTGGGACCGCTGTACGACCCCCTGCGCCTCGCCGAGGACATCGCGGTCCTCGATCTGCTCGGCCGCGGCCGGCTGACCACGGTCGTGGGCATCGGCTACCGGCCCGAGGAGTACGAGCGCTCCGGCGTCCCCTGGCCGGAACGCGGCCGGCGCCAGGACGAGCTGCTGGAGACGCTGCTCGCCGCGTGGACCGGGGAGCCGTTCACGTACCGGGGACGTACCGTACGGGTCACCCCGCGCCCGTACACCAGGCCGCACCCCCTGCTGCTGGTCGGCGGCTCCTCCCGGGCCGCGGCCCGGCGCGCCGCCCGCCTCGGACTGCCGTTCTTCCCCAGCGCCCATCTCCCGGAGCTGGCCGCCCACTACGACGAGCTGCGGACCGGGTACGGCACCGGGGGCTGGACGATGATGCCGGGGCCCGTGACCCCGCTGCTCCATGTCTCCGAGGACCCGGACCGCGCCTGGGCCGCGTACGGCGAACACTTCCTCCACGAGGCGCGGACCTACGCGTCCTGGCAGTCGGCGGGGGTCCGCTCCGCCGTCCGCTCCCGGGCCGGGACGGTGGCGGAACTGCGGGCCGAGGGCGTCTACCGGATCGTCACCCCCGACGACTGCGCCGAACTGGCCGCCGGACTCCCGTCCCTCGTTCTGCACCCGCTGTGCGGCGGGATGCCGGAGGAGGAGGGCTGGCGGTCGCTCCGGCTGCTGTGCGAGAAGGTCCTGCCCCGGGTCGGCTGACCACCACCCGGGCGCGGGGTGGGCCTAGGCCGTCTCTTGTGGATCTTGCCGGGCTCGCGTGCCCTGGCACCGCGCCTCGCCGCGTTGTCGTCAGTCGTCGACGCTCCGCGTGGACTCCATCCTCCGCCTTGCGATCCACGGCACCAGACCCCGCTCACTGATCCGGCCTGATCCACAAGAAACGACCTAGCCGGGGCCGGGGCCGCCGCTCAGCCCATCTCCTCCAGCGGCTTCCCCTTCGTCTCCCTCACGAAGAGCAGCACGAACGGGATGGAGAGCGTCGCGAAACAGGCGTAGATGATGTACGTGGCCGACAGATTCCAGTCCGCGAGGCTCGGAAAGCTGGCGGTGATGGCCCAGTTGGCGAGCCACTGCGCGGACGCCGCGACACCGAGGGCCGCCGCCCTGATCCGGTTGGGGAACATCTCACCGAGCAGCACCCAGACGACCACACCCCACGACAGGGCGAAGAAGAGGACGAAGACATGGGCGGCGACCAGCGCCACCGTCCCCTCGGTACTGGGAAGTTTGCCGCCGATCAGCGGCGCGGAGAAGGCCCAGGCCTCGACGGCGAGGGCGATCGCCATTCCGGTGGAGCCGATCAGCGCCAGCGGGCGGCGGCCGATCCGGTCGACCAGCACCATCGCGATCACGGTACCGATGATGTTCACGATGGAGGTGGTGAAGGAGTAGAAGAAGGAGCCCGCGGGGTCGATCCCGACGGACTGCCACAGCGTCGTCGAGTAGTAGAACGCCACATTGATGCCGACGAGCTGCTGGAAGACGGAGAGCCCGATACCGACCCAGACGATCGGCAGAAACCCGAACCCGCTGCCCAGCAGGTCCTTGAACGTCGACTTGTGCTCCCGGTGCATGGCGTGTTCGATCTCGGCCACCCGGTGGTCGAGATCGATGTGCTCGCCCTCGACCTCCACCAGGACCTTCTTCGCCCGCTCCACCTTGCCGACCGACAGCAGATAGCGGGGGGACTCGGGGATGGCGAAGGAGAGGAGCCCGTAGAGCACGGCCGGGACGACCATCACGCCCAGCATCCACTGCCAGGCCTCCAGACCGCCGATCTCGCCCCGCTGCTCGCCGTCGGCCATCTGCAGGATGCCGAAGTTGACCAGCTGGGAGATGGCGATACCGATGACGATCGCCGCCTGCTGGAAGGAGGCCAGCCGTCCCCGGTAGGCGGGCGGGGAGACCTCGGCGATGTACGCGGGCCCGATCACGGAGGCCATACCGATCGCGAAACCGCCGATGATGCGCCACATCGCCAGATCCCACAGGGCGAACGGCAGCGCCGAGCCGATCGCGCTGGCGGTGAAGAGGACGGACGCGATCCGCATACAGGCGATCCGGCCGATACGGTCGGCGATCCGGCCCGCCGTGGCGGCCCCGATCGCACAGCCGATCAGGGCGATCGCGATGACCTGGGCGAGTTCGGCCGAGCCGATGTCGTACCGGTCGCGGATCGCCTCGACGGCGCCGTTGATGACCGAGCTGTCGTAGCCGAAGAGAAAGCCGCCCATCGCCGCGGCGGCGGTGATGAAGACGACGTGACCGAGGTGTTCGGCATGGGCCGGAGGCGCCCCCGGCGGGGGTGGTGGCTGCGCGGTGCTGGACACGTCTACTCCTGGGGCCGACTCCGGTGGGAGCCCTTCAAGTGGCGCACACCTCGTGGCCGCGCACCACTTGAGCTGCTGCTTCAGTGTCCGCGGCGCCCCGGGGCGGGTCGACGGACCCCGGACGGCGGGACCCGCCCGGGGACCGGGCGGGCACGGCCGTCGCCTACCCGGAGGGGAACGGATCATCCCGGGCCCTGGCGTCGGCGCCCGACGCCGCGTCACCCGAACGGCTCAGTCGGCCGGTCGGCCCGGTGCGGCCCCGGTCGGCCCTTCGACGGATACGGCTCCGGGCGCGACCGCCCGGACGGCCCCGCACCGCGCACCCCCGCGTACCTCCACGTACCACCGCGAAAAGACCTACCGCAGCCGCTGGCTGATGACCTTGGAGACACCGTCGCCCTGCATGGAGACCCCGTACAGCGCGTCCGCGACCTCCATCGTCCGCTTCTGATGGGTGATCACAATCAGCTGTGAGGATTCCTGGAGCTCCTGCATGATCCGGATCAGCCGCTGGAGGTTGGTGTCGTCCAGCGCCGCCTCGACCTCGTCCATCACATAGAAGGGGCTGGGCCGGGCCTTGAAGATGGAGACCAGCATCGCCACGGCCGTCAGGGACCGCTCCCCGCCGGAGAGCAGGGAGAGCCGCTTGACCTTCTTGCCCGGCGGGCGGGCCTCCACATCGATCCCCGTGGTGAGCATGTTCTCCGGGTCGGTCAGCACCAGTCGGCCCTCGCCGCCCGGGAAGAGCCGGGAGAACACGCCCTCGAACTCGCGCGCGGTGTCCCGGAACGCCTCCGTGAAGACCTGCTCGACCCTTACGTCGACCTCCTTGATCACCGTCAGCAGATCGGCCCGGGTCTTCTTCAGATCCTCCAGCTGCTCGGAGAGGAACTGATGACGCTCCTCCAGCGCCGCGAACTCCTCCAGGGCCAGCGGATTGACCTTGCCGAGCTGCTGGTAGGAGCGTTCGGCGGCCTTGAGCCGCTTCTCCTGCTCCGCCCGGTCGAACGGCCGGGGCAGATGGCGCGGATGTCCGGGATCCTCCGGCAGCTCCTCCCCCTCGGCCGGCGGCGACGGCGGTACGGGCTGGTCGGGGCCGTACTCGGCGATCAGCCCCGCGGGCTCGACGCCCAACTCCTCCAGCGCCCTGGTCTCCAGTTGTTCGATCCGCAGCCGCTTCTCGGCGCCCAGGACCTCCCCCCGGTGCACCGAGTCCGTCAGCTTGTCGAGACCGGCCTTGAGGTCGCGGCCCCGGGCCCGGGCGGTGCCCAGCGCGCCCTCCCGCTCCGCCCGCGCGGACTCGGCGGCGGTACGTTCCTCCTCGGCCCGGCCCAGCGACACCTCGACATGGGCCAGCAGCGACCGGGTACCGGCGGCGACGGCCGCGGCGACCGCGGCCTCGTGCCGCAGCCGGGCGCGCAGCCGCTCGGCCCGCGCCCTGGCCTCACGCTCGGCACGCGCTCCCCGGTCGAGGGAGTCGGCCCGGCCCGCGAGCCCCTTCACCCGCTCCTCATGGGTACGGACCTGGAGGCGGGCCTCCATCTCGGTCTGCCGGGCGTTGGCGCCGTCGGCCGCGAGCCGGTCCCGTACCTGGGTGTCGGGCTCCTCCGCCTCGTCCCCATAGGGCGCCGACTCCTCGGCCGCCGCCAGCCGCCCGGCGATCTCGTCGGCCTCCTCACGGGCGCTTTCCAGCGCCTCCCGGGCCCGGGTGACGGCCGCGTCGGTCCGCTCGGCCTCCCCCGCGGCGGCCCGTGCCTGGCCGCGCAGTCCGCCGAGGCGGCCGGCGAGCGCGGACTTCTCCCGCTCGGCGGCCCGGCGCCGCTCCCCCAGCTCCTCCACGAGCGCGGCGCACTCCGCCCGGTGCCCGGCGGCGGACTCCCGCGCGCCGGCCAGCTCGGCGCAGCGGGTCTCCAGACCGGCGAGTTCGGCGGCGGCCTCGTCGACGGACGCCCGTACCTCCAGCAGACTGGGCGCCCCGGCCGAGCCGCCTTGCGCGAACCGGGCGCCGAGGACGTCGCCGTCGGTGGTGACGGCGGTCAGACCGGGGCGGGCGTAGACCAGCTCCTCCGCCTCCTCCAGCGTCCCGACGACGACGATGTCCCGGACGAGTCCGCGGACGGCGGGCATCAGTTCGGCGGGGCCGCGCACCAGATCGGTGACGTACGTCCCCCCGGCGACAGCCACGCGCTCATCGCGCGGCGGTACGGGGTTCTCGGGAGCGTCGGCCAGCAGTATCGAGGCCCGGCCCGCGTCGGATTTGCGCAGCAGCCTAAGCGCCTCGGCCGCGGTCGCGGGGCCCGAGACGGCGATCGCGTCGGCGGCGGCGCCGAGCGCGGCGGCGACCGGGATCTCGTGTCCGGGGGCGACGGTGAGCAGTTCGGACGCGGGTCCCAGCAGGCCGGTCAGCCGGTCCCGGGCGGCGAGCAGGGCGCCGGTGCCGTCCTTGCGGCGCAGACCGAGCGCGAGGGCGTCCCGGCGGGCGGCGACGGCGGCCCTCCGCCGTTCGGCGTCGGTGAGCGCGTCGCGGGCGGCGGTCAGGGCGGCCTCCGCCTCGGCCAGCTCGCGGCGGGCCGTGTCGTGGCGCTCGGCGAGTTCGGTGTCCCCGGCGTCGATGCCGTCGGCCTCGGTCCGCAGCCGCTCGTACGCCTCCTGGTCGGCGACGGCCCGCTCGCGCGCCTCGTCACGGGCGACGGTGAGCCGTTCGATCTCGGCCTGCGCCGACACCGTCCGGCCGCGGGCCGCGGTGACCTGGGCGCCGAGCCGGGCGAGGCCCTCCCGGCGGTCGGCGATCGCCCGTGCGACGTCCTTGAGACGGCGCTCCTCGGCGACGAGCCGCCGCTCCAGGTCGGCGCGGTGGGCGACGGTGTCCTCCAGGGCGTGTTCGGCGGCCTCCAGGGCGGCCGCGAGTTCGGCCTCCTGCTCCCGGATCCGGGCGGCCTCGCGCTCCATGTCCTCGGGTTCCCGGCCGCGCCGCTCCTCCGCCGGACGGTCGGTGGCGCTGCGGACCCGGGCGTCGGCGAGGGAGACCGTGCCGCGGACGCGTTCGGCAAGCCGGGAGAGTTCGTACCAGGTCTGCTGGGCGCGTTCGAGACGCGGCGCGAGCCGCCGTACCTCGTCCTCCAGCGCGGCCTCCCGGGCGAGGGCGTCCCTCAGCTCCCGTTCGGTGCGCTCCTTGCGCTCCTTGAGCGCGGCCTCGTCGGCGATCTCGGCGCTCAGCGCCGCCCGCAGCCGGACCAGGTCGTCGGCGAGGAGCCGCAGCCGGGCGTCGCGCAGATCGGCCTGGATGACGGCGGCCCTGCGGGCGACGGCGGCCTGCCGGCCGAGGGGTTTGAGCTGGCGGCGCAGTTCGTCGGTGAGGTCCTGCACCCGGGCGAGATTGGCCCGCATCGCGTCCAGCTTCCGCAGCGCCTTCTCCTTGCGCTTGCGGTGCTTCAGCACCCCCGCGGCCTCCTCGACGAAGGCCCGGCGTCCCATGGGGTCGGCGTGGAGTACGGAGTCGAGCTGCCCCTGGCCGACGATGACATGCATCTCACGGCCGATGCCGGAGTCGGAGAGGAGTTCCTGGATGTCGAGGAGACGGCAGGTGTCCCCGTTGAGCTGGTACTCGCTGCCGCCGTTGCGGAACATGATCCGCGTGATGGTGACCTCGGCGTACTCGATGGGAAGGGCGCCGTCGGAGTTGTCGATGGTCAGGGACACCTCGGCCCGGCCGAGCGGGGGCCTGCCGGTGGTCCCGGCGAAGATGACGTCCTCCATCTTGCCGCCGCGCAGCGACTTGGCCCCCTGCTCCCCCATGACCCAGGACAGGGCGTCCACCACATTGGACTTGCCGGACCCGTTGGGGCCCACGACACAGGTGATGCCCGGCTCGAACCGCAGGGTGGTGGCGGAGGCGAAGGATTTGAACCCGCGGAGGGTCATGGCCTTGAGGTGCACGCAGCCGGACTCTACCTTTCACGGTGCCCGGTACCCCGGTGGCCACCCGTGGTTCGGTCGCGGTTTCACCGGGGGAGGCGCAGGGCACATCTGTCGGTAAGGCACGGGGGCGGTTTCCGCCCCCGACCGCGGGCGGAGTCGGGGGAGCGACGAGGGGCGGGACGGGACGCGGGACGAGAAGACGAGAAGACGACGGACAAGAAAGAAGGGACGCCGAGGCGTCCCTTGCATATCTTCGCGCGATGGATCTCCGGTGGATCTCCGTGCTCAGGTGAGCGCGGGCTCCGCCTGCGGTACGTCGATGTCGATGCCGTCGAGCAGCGACTCTCGGGGGTGCTGAGCAACGGCAGCGTTCAGCGCGTCGTTCTCGATCTGGATCCGTGCGAGTTCGGATTCCAGGTCCTGGACGCGCTGCTGGAGCCGTCGCATCTCGGAGAGGAGTCGCGGGTCGGAACCGCCGACGTAACCGAGAAGCGCCTTTGCCATGATGGATGGTCCTCCACACTGAGTGACCGACCGATGCGGTGTGGGTCGTGAGGGAATCGCACCCGCTGGTGCCCGACAGTGTGGTTGACGCTGATCTCGCTGCGGTTCCTACTGCCGAACAGCTAGGGTGCGCGGGGCTTCCAGAGTCTCACCAAAAAGTTTGACGGTCAACACGATCACGCCCCGCCGCGGGGGTCGCACCGACCGGCATCCGGCCGTCCGGCGGACGGCACGGGCGGTGTTCCGGGGCCCGGGGGCGTGGAGATCATCCGTACCCGCGCAGCCTGGCACGAACCCCTACCGATGGCAACCACCAGGGTCTTTCCGTCTCCGGCGGGCGCCGGGGGCGTTCCGTCGCGTCCGCCGTGCGGGTGGTGGAGGCGGTGACCCGTCAACGGATGGCGAAGCCGTCGTACCCCCCGCGCGGCGTGTCCCAGATCTCAGTGACACCGTCGACGCGCCCGGGTGTGTCGCCGGAGCGGAGCCATTCCAGCAAACGGTGGCAATTCTCACGCGGCCCCTCGGCCACCACCTGCACCCTGCCGTCGTCCAGATTGAGGGCGAATCCCGTGAGTCCCCCGATCTCCAGGGCGTTTGCCCTGGTGAACCAGCGGAAGCCCACTCCCTGTACTCGCCCGCGTACCCAGGCGGTCAGTCGTGCGGCGTCGTTCATGGCGTCACCGTAGCCTCCGTACGGTTCACCCTGTCGCCCCATGGACCACTTCCGTCACTCGCCCCATGGCGTACAGTCCCCTCGCAATGAACGTCACCCGTTCGGGCGAGCGTGTTTCCGGTTTTGCCCGGACGGGGTCCGGTAAGCGATGTGTTCGGGACGCTCCGGGCTCCGCGGCACTAGGAAGGCACAGCCAGATGGGACGTCATCGAAGCACCACCGCCAAGCGCCGGGGCGTGCCCCTGCGCACGGGGCTGCTCGGCGCCTCCGCCGCGGTGGCCATGGGTGCCGTGGCCGTCGCGTCGGGGCTGCTGCCGGGCGGCGACACCTTCGTCACCGGGGGCGACAGCGCGCCCGGCGGCTCGGTCCGCAGCGGGGGCCCGGCGACGCTCCAGACCCAGGGCGACCAGGGGGCCGCTCCGACGACCGGGGCGCCGGGCTCGGGTCCGACGGCCCCGCATCTGCCCTCGCAGTCCCCGACCGGTTCCCCGGCCCCGGAGAAGCCGGCCGCCTCACCCTCCGACAAGGAGAAGGAGAAGGCGGCCGAAGCGGCCCGGGAGCGGGCGAAGCGGGAGGCCCCCGCGTCCCGCGGCGCCGCGGTGCCCTCGCCGCGTACCGGAGGGAAGACCACCGCTCCCGAGCGGTCCGCCGCCCCGTCCCCGGCGAAGAAGAGCGCGGCCCCGGAGCGGAAGCGCACCACCTCGACCAGCTCCGAGACGGCGATGGAGGCCGAGGTCCTGCACCTGGTGAACCAGGAGCGCGCCAAGGCGGGCTGCGGTCCGCTGCGGTACGACGCCGGGCTCGCCCGGCTCGCCGGGAACTTCAGCGCCGATATGGCCGGGCGCGGTTTCTTCGACCACACCGACCCGGACGGCGACTCCCCCTGGGACCGGGCCGAGCAGGCCGGGGTGAAGAACCTCGCCGCCGAGAACATCGCCCGCGGCCAGGGCGATGCGGCGGCCGTGATGGACGCCTGGATGAAGAGCGACGGGCACCGCAAGAACATCCTCAACTGCGACTACAAGACGCTCGGCGTCGGCGTCCACCTGGGCGACGGCGGCCCCTGGTGGACCCAGAACTTCGGCTACTGATCCCCGGCGGAGACGGGACCGGCACGGGGCCGGCCCACGGGCCCGTACGTACCGGCTCGGCGTCCGCCGCCTCAGGGGCGCGGCGCGCGCTGGCAGCGGGGGCAGAAGTAACTGGAACGGTTCATCCAGGGACGGCGCCGGATCGGCGTACCGCACCGGCCGCAGGGCTCGCCCTCCTGGCCGTAGGCGTCCAGGGACCGATCGAAATAGCCTGATTCGCCGTTCACATTCACATAGAGGCTGTCGAAGCTGGTGCCGCCCTCGGCGAGGGCCGCCGTCATCACATCGCGGACGTGCCCGAGCAGCTCGGCGGCCTTGGGCCGGCTGAGGCCGGCCGTCGGCCGCTCGTAGTGGAGCCTCGCCCGCCACAGCGCCTCGTCGGCGTAGATGTTCCCCACCCCGCTGATCAGGGTCTGGTCCAGCAGCGCCCGTTTCACGGTGGTCCTGCGCAGCCGCAGCGCCGGCAGGAACGCCTCGTCGTCGAAGGCCGGGTCCAGCGGATCCCGGGCGATATGGGCGATGGCGTCCGGCAGCCCGTCGGGGGTGTTGTCGTGGACGGAGAGCCCGCCGAAGGTGCGCTGGTCGACAAAGCGCAGCTCGGTCCCGATGGCGTCGTCGAAGCGGAACCGGATCCGCAGATGCCGCTCGTCGGGCGCGCCCTCGGGCTGGATCAGCAGCTGGCCGCTCATGCCCAGATGTCCGAGGAGGGATGTGCCGCCGTCCCCGATCGGGAACCAGAGGTACTTGCCGCGGCGGCAGGCCGGGCCGAGGCTCCGCCCGGTGAGCCGGGCGGTGAAGTCGACGGCTCCCGGGGGATGGCGGCGTACGGCGCGCGGATGGAGGACCTGGGCCTCGGCGACCGTCCGTCCGGTGACCCAGCGCAGGAGTCCCCGGCGTACGACCTCGACCTCGGGCAGTTCGGGCACGGGATCCTCCGGTTGCGCTCTCGCCGACGCCCGCAGCGTACCGCCGAACGAGTGCCGGAGCGGCGTCGAGCCCCCTCTCCGGCGATACCGGAAAGGGGGCTCGGACCTGCGGTCGCCCGGAAGTCCCGGGTCAGCGGTCAGGCGTCGGCCCGACCACCGTCCCCGGACTCCTCCTCCGGGTCGGACGAATCCGTCCCGGGGGCTTCCGCTTCGGCCTTGTTCGCCGCTGCGGCCCGCTCGTCGGCGGCGGTACGGATCTCCCGCCACGCCGACTCGGCGGCCTGCTGCTCCGCTTCCTTCTTGCTGCGGCCGGTGCCGGTGCCGTACGAGACACCACCGACGCGGGCGGCAGCGGTGAAGGTCTTCTCGTGGTCCGGACCCGTCTCCGTGACGAGGTACTCCGGGACCCCGAGCCCCTCGGCCGCGGTCAGCTCCTGGAGACTGGTCTTCCAGTCGAGACCGGCACCCAGGTTGGACGACTTCTCGATCAGCGGATCGAAGAGCCGGTGCACCAGCTCCGACGCGGCGTCGAGCCCCTGGTCGAGATAGACGGCGCCGATCACCGCTTCGAGGGTGTCGGCGAGGATGGACGCCTTGTCCCGGCCGCCCGTGCCCTCTTCGCCCCGGCCGAGCCGGATGAAGGAGCCCAGGTCGAGGCCTCGGCCCACGCCCGCGAGCGCGCGCGAGTTGACCACCGCGGCCCGCAGCTTGGCGAGCTGCCCCTCCGGGAGGTCGGGATGGCTGCGGTAAAGGGTGTCGGTGACGACCAGACCGAGGACGGAGTCCCCGAGGAACTCCAGCCGTTCATTGGTCGGCAGACCGCCGTTCTCGTACGCGTACGAGCGATGGGTCAGCGCACGCACCAGAAGGGCGGACTCGACCTGATAGCCGAGCCGCCCTTCCAGAAGCGCGTGGGGCGAGGCTGCGTTGACCGCGTCGGCGTTGTCCGCCGGCTTTTCGTCTCCGGCGTTGGACAGCTCAGACATCGGGCCTCTCACCAGCCGCTCAGACCTCGAGGACCTGGCGCTTGTTGTAGGTGCCGCAGCTGGGGCACGCGATGTGCTGCTGCTTGGGCTCCTGGCAACGCTCACACGAAACCAGGGTGGGGACCGCAGCCTTCCACTGCGACCGGCGGTGGCGCGTGTTGCTGCGCGACATCTTCCGCTTCGGAACAGCCACGGCTACTTCTCCTGCTTCTCGTCGACGCCGGCGTCGGCGCCGCCCATGTTGTCCTTCTCGCCGTCCCGAGCGGTGTCGGCGAGTCCTTGCAGTGCCGCCCAACGAATGTCGACGGCGTCGTGGTGGTGGTCCGGGTCGTCATTGAGCCGGATTCCGCACTGAGCGCAGAGTCCGGCACAGTCCTCCCGGCACACCGGCTGCATCGGCAGGGCGAGCACCACCGCGTCACGCAGCACGGGTTCGAGGTCGAAAAGGCCGTCCTCGAGGAGGGTGATGTCCTCGTCCTCGGCATCGTCGTCCGGCTCCGCGGCACGGCCGCGGCTCCGAACGGCGTTGTCGGGGTACGTGAACATCTCCTGGAAGTCCGCCGCGACATCGAGGCGCAGCGACTCCAGACACCTTACGCACTCCCCCTCGGCCGACGCACGGGCGGTGCCCGTGACGAGCACCCCTTCCATGACCGACTCCAGGCGGAGTTCCAGTTCGACGGGTGCGCCCTCGGGCACCCCGACGACTCCTTCGATACCCAGGTCCTTCGGCGCCGACACGGAGCGGGAGAGCCGCTGGAGCGCGCCGGGACGCCGCCCCAGCTCGTGCGTGTCGAACACGAGGGGGTTGCGGTGGTCGAGGCGGGCGTTCAGGGCACTTCCTGCTTTCGGGTCGTGCCGACGCAACCGGGCTGATGCGTCGGAGGGGAGGGCCGCCGTCCCCTGCGAAGGAGGGGAAACGGGCAGCCGGGACCGCGAACGAGGCGCGACCGAAGAGCCAGGATACTGGACCGGACGCCGTCGTCCCAATCCGGTCCCCGGCACCCCGGCCGGGACGGGCGCGACGGCGCCGCACGACCCGGCCACCGAATGCGTACCGTGACGATGCCCGAGGGAATCGTCACGGAACGTCGCCGTTTTCCCGGCCGAGGCCCCCTGCCGGGACCGACCGGGACCGACCGGGGGCGTTCAGCCGCCGGTCACCGGCCCGCCCGGAACCGGATGGACGGCAGGCTCGGCCAGTCCGGCCAGATACTCGGCGTCGCTGGTGGCCCGCTCCGGTGCCGCGAGCGCGTCCCGGAACCCCACGGTGTCCTCACCGTCTCCACCGTCTCCACCGTCGTCGCCGGTGCGCGCGTGCAGGGTGCGCCGTCCGCGCCCGACGGCGTCCAGCGTCCTGGTGAGCACGGCCTCGAAGGCATCGAGGGTGGCGTGCGCGGAGGCGCCGGCCCGCTCGGCGAGAGCCGCCGGATCCTCCGGGACCGCCCCCGGCCCGGCTTCCCGGGGGCCGGGGACCGCCGGGCATCCGGCCCCGGGGTCCGGCAGCCGCTCCCGGCCCGCGGCGACCGAGCCGATGGCCTTGGTGAGGACGACCTCGAAGTTGGCCAGCTTGGAGTCGACGTAGTCGTCGGCGTCGGTACGGATCTCCTCGGCGGCCCGGCGGGCCTCGGCGAGGATCCGGTCGGCCTCCGCCCCGGCCTCCAGCGCGACCCGGGTCCCCGACAGCAGGGCCCCGCGTTCGGCTCGGGCGTCGTCGACGATCCGCCGGGCCTCCTCCCGGGCCTCGGCCACCAGCCGCTCGCGCTCGCGGATCAGTTCCCCGGCCCGGTCGAGGGCGCCCGGGAGCGCGGCCCGCGCCTGCTCGACCAGAGTCGACAGCTCGGCCCGGTTGACGACGCACGACGCCGACATGGGCAGCGACCTGGCGCCTTCCAGGACCGCGGCGATCTCGTCGAGTCTCTTCTGCACGTCCACCGGGGTTCCGCCGTTCCTGCGCTGGTACGAGAGTGGCGCGGACGACTGTACGGGCCGGGGCGCGGCCCGGCCCTTCACCGCTCGGCGAGCCGCCGCAGCAGCGCCTCCTGGACCTGTGGGGGCAGCAGATGGGAGACGTCCCCGCCCCAGGCCGCGACCTCCTTGACCAGACTGGAGGAGAGGAAGCTGTAAGTGGGGTTGGTGGGCACGAACAGCGTCTCGACGCCCGAGAGGCCGTTGTTCATCTGGGCCATCTGGAGCTCGTAGTCGAAGTCGCTGACGGCCCGCAGCCCCTTGACGATGGCGGGGATGTCCCGCTCCTTGCAGAAGTCCACCAGCAGACCGTGGTGGGATTCGACGACCACGTTTCCGTAGTCGGCCGTCACCCCGCGAATGAGATCCATCCGCTCTTCGACGGTGAACAGGCCCTTCTTCGACTTGTTGATCATCACCGCGACGTAGACGACGTCGTACAGCTTGGCGGCGCGGCCGATGATGTCGAGATGTCCGTTGGTGATGGGGTCGAACGACCCGGGACAGACTGCGCGGCGCACTGGGAGTCCCTCCGGTCCGGTCATGAAGCGTCTTCGCACGTGGATGCCTCGTCGCAGACAGAGGCGGCGCGACCGTACCAAAACGTTCCCTCGCCGTAGCGACGGGACCGCAGCGGCTCGAAACCCGGCGGCCAGCGGAAGGTTCCGCCTCTGGTGCTCCGCTCCACGGTGACGAGGGCTTCCCCGACTAGCCACCCCCCGGCCAGGAGTGTGAGGAGGATCTCCCGAAGATCGTCGTCCCCGACGGCGTACGGCGGATCGAGGAAGACGGCGTCGTACGGGGCGTCCGGCGCGGGTCCCGCGACGAGCTGCTCGGCCCGGCCGGTACGGACCTCGGCGCCCGGAAGACCGAGGGCGCGGACGTTCTCCCGGACCACCCGGGCGGCCCGGGCGTCGGCCTCCACCAGCAGGGCGTGCGCCGCGCCCCGGGACAGCGCCTCAAGACCGACGGCGCCGGAGCCCGCGTACAGATCGGCGACGCGGATCCCGTCCACCGTGCCCAGCAGGGACTGCCAGGTGGAGAAGAGCCCCTCGCGCGCCCGGTCGGACGTGGGGCGGGTACCGGTGCCGGGGGGTACCGCGAGGCGGCGTCCGCCGGCCGTACCGGCGATCACGCGGGTCATCTCGGTCCTAGATGTTCGGTGTGGTTCGGAAGAGGTTCGGAAGAGGTTCGGAAGAGGTTCGGAAGGAGTGGTTCGGAAGGGGTGCGATACGACACTGACGGGCCGGCCGGCCGCGCGGGAGCCCGGCCGCCGCGATCAGTCTCTCAGCTCGCCCCCGGGGTCCGCGCGCCGCGGTCCGGGGGCGTACCGGCGTACGGATCACCGGGCCGGACGGCTCGCCCCTTCCGGCCCCCGTCGCCTTCCCGGTCCTCCGCCGCCTTCCCGCCCGCGGTCAGCCCTTCTCCAGATACTGCTCGCGCTCCGCGTCGAGCAGCGCGTCCAGCGCCGTCCGCAGCTCGGGCAGCCGCTCCAGGCCGGGGTCGGCGGCGACCACGGCCACGGCTTCCTCCCGGGCCGCCGCGATGACCTCCTCGTCCTCGATGACGGCGAGCATCCGCAGCGACGAGCGGACCCCGGACTGGGCCTGGCCCAGGACATCGCCCTCACGGCGCTGTTCGAGGTCGATCCGGGAGAGCTCGAAGCCGTCGAGGGTCGCGGCGACGGCACCGAGCCGGGCCCGGGCCGGGCTCGCCTCCGGCGCCTCGGAGACCAGCAGACAGAGACCGGGGGCCGAGCCCCGGCCGACCCGGCCGCGGAGCTGGTGCAGCTGGGAGACGCCGAACCGGTCCGCGTCCATGATCACCATCGCGGTGGCGTTGGGGACGTTGACCCCGACCTCGATCACGGTCGTGGCGACCAGGACGTCCACATCGCCCGCGGCGAAGCGGCGCATGACGTCGTCCTTGTCGTCCGGCGGCATCCGGCCGTGCAGCACCTCCACCCGCAGTCCGGCCAGCGCGCCGCCCGCCAGATCGGCGGCGACCTCCAGCACGGCGAGCGGGGGCCGCTTCTCGTCGCTGTCCGCGCCGCCTCCGGCCGGGTCGGCGGAGTCGGCCGGGGCGCCCTTCCCGGCGGTCCTCCCCCCGGTATTCCCCCCGGTCTTCGGGTCGGTCTCGTCGCCGATCCGGGGGCAGACCACATAGGCCTGATGCCCCTTGCCGACCTCCTCCCGGATCCGCTCCCAGGCCCGGGACAGGAAGTGCGGCTTGTCCCTGGAGGGCACCACATGGCTGGCGATCGGCGACCGTCCGGCGGGCAGCTGGTCGAGGACGGAGGTCTCCAGATCGCCGAAGACGGTCATCGCGACCGTCCGCGGGATGGGGGTGGCGGTCATCACCAGCAGATGCGGGGGCTGCTTGCCCTTGGAGCGCAGCGCGTCCCGCTGCTCGACCCCGAACCGGTGCTGCTCGTCGACGACGACCAGGCCGAGGTCGTGGAACTTGACCTTGTCCTCGATCAGGGCGTGCGTACCGATCACGATCCCGGCCTCGCCGGTCACCAGGTCCAGCAGCGCCTGCCGCCGGGCCGCGACGCCCATCGAGCCCGTCAGCAGCACCACCTTGGTGCCGTGCTCGGCGCCGCCGAGCAGACCGCCCTCGGCCAGCTCGCCCATCATCTCCACGACCGAGCGGTGGTGCTGCTGGGCCAGGACCTCGGTGGGCGCGAGCATGGCCGCCTGGCCGCCCGCGTCCACGACCGCGAGCATGGCCCGCAGCGCGACCAGTGTCTTGCCGGAGCCGACCTCGCCCTGGAGCAGCCGGTGCATGGGATGCTCGGTCGCCAGATCGTCGAAGATCTCGCCCGTGACCTTCCGCTGGCCGTCGGTGAGGGTGAACGGCAGCCGGGCGTCGAAGTCGGCCAGCAGACCGTCCGCCGACGCCTTGCGGGCGACCGCCGGAAGCTGGGCGTCCGCGTAGCGCCGCCGGGCCAGCGCGACCTGGAGGACGAATGCCTCGTCCCACTTCAGCCGGGCCCTGGCGTCCTCGACATCGGCCTTGGTCCCCGGCCGGTGCACCTTGAGGAGCGCCTCGGGCAGCGGGACGAAGCCCCGGCCGGACCGCAGCGCGTCGGGCAGCGGGTCGACCGCGTCCGCGGCCCGGGGCAGCACCGCGTCGACCGCCTTGGCGATCTTCCACGACTCCATGCCCTTGCAGGCCGGGTAGATCGGGATGAGGGCGCCCGCCCACGACTCCACGACCGACTCGGTGCCGTCCGCGCCGGCGCCGGTCCCGCCGGCGGTGTGGGGATCGGCGGCCAGCTTGGCGTAGGTCGGATGGGCGAGCTGGAGCTTGCGGTTGAAGACCGACACCTTCCCGGCGAACATCGCCCGGCTGCCGGGCGGCAGCTCCGCCTGCGGCTTGTGGACGCCGCGGCCGAAGAAGACCAGCTGGAGCCGTCCGCTGCCGTCGGTGATGGTCAGTTCGAGCCGCTTGCCCCGGCCGCCGTTGAACGTGTGCACCCGGGAGTCGGCGACCTGGGCGACCACGGTCACATCCTCGTCCAGCGGCAGCTCCGACAGCCGGGTCAGCTGGCCCCGCTCCTCGTACCGCCGCGGATAGTGGTGCAGCAGATCCCCGACCGTGCGCAGGCCGAGCTGCTCGCCGAGCACCTTCGCGGTGGCGGGGCCGAGCGTCTTGTCGAGGGGTTCACTCAGGACGGACACATCGTCCATTGCACACCACGGCACCGACATCCGGGGCGGCGGCGGTACGGGACGGCGCTCACTCCACCCCGATCAGCAGCGGGCTCGTCCCGGGCCCGCCCCCGTAGACGACCGTGTCCACGGCCAGATACGCGTCCCGGACGTGCCGCTCGAGCCGGGCGGCGGTCGCCGCGCCGTCGGGCAGATCGCCGGAGAGGACCAGAGTGACCAGTTCGCCGCCGGCCGCCAGCATCCGGTCGAGGACCGCGACAGCCGTGTCGTCGAGGTCCTGCCCGATGACGGCGACGTCCCCGTCGATCAGGCCGAGGACGTCCCCGGCCTGGCAGACCCCGGCGCTCGTCCACGATTGGTGCTCGGCGATCGCCAGCTCGGCGCAGCGGGTGGCCCCGGCCGCCGCCGTCATCGCCACCACGTCCTCGTCGAAGCGGCGCGCGGGCTCGTGGACGGCGAGGGCGGCGAGGCCCTGGACGGCGGCCCGGGTGGGGACGAGGGCGACCCGGACGCCTTCGGTACGGGCCTGTTCCGCGGCGGCGGCCGCGGTGTGCCGCAGCTCGGCCGAGTTCGGCAGGAGGACCACCTCGCGGGCGTGGGCCCGGCGGATCGCGTCCACCAGCTCGCCGCTGGCGGGCGGCTCCCCGGGGCGGGCCAGCACGGCCGTGGCGCCCGCCTCCGCGCAGAGCGCCGCGAGGCCGTCGCCGGGGACGACCACGACGACGGCCCGCTGGGCCTGCTCCCGTACGGGGGCGGGGGCGGCCCCCGTGAGATGGGTGATCCGGATCCGGTGCGGGCGGCCCGCCTCCACCCCGGTCTCGACGGCGGCGCCCGCGTCGTCGGTGTGGACGTGGACGTTCCACAGCCCGTCGCCGCCGACGACCACGAGGGACTCCCCCAGGGCGTCGAGCCGGGTCCGCAGCCGGGCGACGGCCTCGTCGCCGGCCTCCAGCAGGTAGATCACCTCGAAGGCGGGGCCGCCGCCCCCGCAGGGCCCGGCGGCCATCGGGGGCGCGGGGGTGTGGGAGCGGGCGGGCCCCGCGATGGCCTCGCCGGTGAGGGCCGCCACCAGGGCCCGCAGCACGGCCAGCAGCCCCCGGCCGCCCGCGTCGACAACCCCGGCCCGGCCCAGCACGTCGAGCTGGCCCGGTGTCGCCGCCAGCGCCGTACCGGCCCCGTCGTACGCGGCACGGGCCGCACCGGCGTCGTCGGCGTCCGCGCCCCCCGCGCCGGCGGCGGCGTCCGCGGCGGCGCTCGCGACGGTCAGGATCGTCCCCTCCACGGGGTGCGCCACCGCCTCCCGCGCCAGGGCGGCTGCCCGGGCCAGCGCGTCCGCGAGGCCCGCCCCGGCCGCGACGCGCTCCGCGACCCCGCGCAGCAGCTGGGCGAGGATCGTGCCCGAGTTGCCGCGGGCGCCCAGCAGAGCGCCGTGCGCCATGGCACCGATCACCGCGGCCGTCCCGGGCTCGCCGCCGGCCGGGTCCGCCTCATGGGCGGCGAAGACCGCCTCGACGGCCGTCACGGCCGACTCGACGGTCAGATAGAGATTGGTGCCGGTGTCACCGTCCGCGACCGGATACACATTGATCGCGTCGATCTCCTCGCGCTCCCGGCCCAGCGCTTCCAGCGCCCCCGCGCACCAGACCCGTACCGCTTCGGCGTCGAGTTTCTGCGGCACCTGGGGGTCCTCCTCCGTCGTGGCTCGTCCGCCGCCGGGCGGGCGGGGCCCGGCGTCGGGCCCGGTCGGCGGGGTCGCACCGCAGGGTAGTCCCCCGGACGGCGGGGGCCGCATCCGTGGCGGAGCGGGGTGGGAGGGGCATGGTAGTTTCGTTGAAGGGACGGAGCCGTTGTATGCTGCTCCGGTTGCCTGATGAAAATCAGGCCGTTTCCCCCGGCAAAGCCACCGAGTCAGCTACTGATTTCCGGCACGCCGGAATTCACTGTACGTGCATCTGAAGTCTTTGGAGTGACCCGTGGCTGCCAACTGCGACGTCTGCGGCAAGGGGCCGGGCTTCGGCAACAACATTTCGCACTCGCACCGCCGTACGTCCCGTCGCTGGAACCCGAACATCCAGCGCGTGCGTGCCGTGGTCGGTCGGACGCCGAAGCGGCTCAATGTCTGCACCTCGTGCATCAAGGCCGGCAAGGTCTCGCGCTAACGCGGATGCCCCGTCGCTAGCGCAGCCCTTCCCGGTTGCCTGCCCAGGCGGCCCACCTCTCAGGTGGGCCGCCTGGGCTTTTTCCGTGGCCACGCGCCGTTCCCGTGACCGTCCGCTGTCGTCCGCGGCCCGGCCGTGGCCGGCCAACGGCCCTGGGAACGGCACACCTGGCCCCTCAGCGGGGGACGGCCCCGCGGGAGGCGAACCCGTGGTCCACGGGCCCGATGCCCCCGCCCAGCGGGAACCCGGCGGCGATGGCCGCCGTCACGTACTCCTTGGCCGCCGCCACCGCCTCCGGTACCGGCAGGCCCTTCGCCAGGCCGGCCGCGATCGCCGACGCCAGCGTGCAGCCCGTGCCGTGGGTGTGGCGGTTGTCGTGGCGCGGCGCGCGCAGCCAGTGCTCCGCGGTGCCGTCGGTCAGCAGGTCGACCGCGTCGCCCGCGAGGTGTCCGCCCTTGATCAGCGCCCACCGCGGCCCGAAGCCGAGGATCGCGTCGGCCGCCCGGCGCAGCCCCGTCTCGTCGTCGGCGACGATCCCGGTGAGCTGGGTGACCTCGTCGAGGTTGGGGGTGGCCACGGTGGCGACCGGCAGCAGCAGGCCCCGTACCGCGTCCAGCGCGGAGTCCGCGAGCAGCGAGTCGCCGTGCTTGGAGACTCCCACGGGGTCGACGACGACGGGCGCGTCCGTCTCCGCGAGCAGTGCGGCGACGGTCTCCACGAGCGGCGCCGACGCCAGCATGCCGGTCTTCACGGCCTGGACGCCGATGTCGTCGACGACGCTGCGGTACTGGGCGCGGACGGCTTCCACCGGCAGTTCCCAGAATCCCTGGACGCCGAGGGAGTTCTGCGCGGTGACCGCGGTGATCACGCTCATGCCGTGGGTGCCGAGGGCGAGCATCGTCTTGAGGTCGGCCTGGATCCCGGCGCCGCCGCCGGAGTCCGACCCGGCGACCGTCAGCACCCGGGGCGGGGCCACCCCGGGTGCCGCTCCGGGTGCCACACCGGGGGCCGCCCCGGGTGTCGCTCCGGAAGCGGGGACGGGGCCTCCGGTGCCCGGTATCGCCCCGCTCATGAGGCGTCCCCGAAGTGGTCCCAGCCGCCTCCGCCGTGCCATGGCAGCCCGTCCACGGTGACCTGGGGCGCCGCCGCCGGGCGCAGTACCTCGCCGATCACCTTCCAGCGCGCGGGCAGTTTGGTGTCGGCGGGGAAGGTGGCGACGATGGCGTGGTCCTCTCCCCCGGTGAGCACCCACTGCAACGGGTCGACGCCGACTGCCTGCCCGATGTCGTTCATCTGGCCGGGGATGTCGATCGCGCCGGAGCGCAGATCGATCCGGACGTTGCTGGCATCGGCGATATGGCCGAGGTCGGCGATCAGTCCGTCGCTGATGTCGCACATCGCGGTCGCGCCGAGCCCGGCGGCGGCGGGCCCCGCGTGGTAGGGCGGTTCGGGCCGCCGGTGGGCCTCGACGAAGGCGCGGGGGGAGCGGAAGCCGCGGGACAGGACGGCGTGGCCGGCGGCCGACCAGCCGAGCCAGCCGGTGTAGGCGACGACGTCGCCGGGTCCGGCGCCGCCCCGGGTGACGGGTTCATGGCCGCGCAGATCGCCGAGTGCCGTGATGGCGAGGGTGATCAGTTCGCCGCGTACGACATCACCGCCGACCACCGCGGCGCCCGCGACCTGGCATTCGTCGCGGATCCCGTCCATCAGCTCGGTCGCCCAGGTGACGGGGAGGTCGGCGGGGACGACGAGGCCGAGCAGCAGGGACGTGGGGACGGCGCCCATGGCGGCGATGTCGGCCAAGTTCTGCGCGGCGGCCTTGCGTCCGACGTCGTAGGCCGTCGACCAGTCCCGGCGGAAGTGCCGCCCTTCGAGCAGGACGTCGGTCGTCGCCACGACCCGCCGGTCGGGGGCGGCGACGACGGCCGCGTCGTCCCCCGGCCCGATCCGGACCGCGGGGGTGGAGGTGAGCCGGGAGGTGAGCTCTTTGATCAGGCCGAACTCTCCCAACTCGCCCACAGTGCCCTTCACCCGAGTCTCACCTCTCCGTCGTCCCGCCGGACCACCCGGCGGGGCTGTCGTGCCGTGGCGGATCGCGCCGCGCGGCGCCGCCGGGCGGCGCCGCCACCGAGCGGTCGCGACCCGCCGGGCCGCTCGGTACCGTCAAGAGATACGTCGGATACGTCGACACGCGCTCGTCGCACGCTCGACGCACGCCACACTATGCACGCCACCCGGCGCGCGGGTCTCCCCGTCGCCCGCGGCGACGCGATACCGTGGCGTCCCTTTCTCCCCCCTGGGGTTTCCCCGCCCGGGGCGCCGAGGGCGCCGATGACACCGTCGAACGGGGAAGCGGACCCAGGGCCGCCCAGGAGGTTCCGTGGTACAGGCGTACATCCTGATTCAGACCGAGGTGGGCAAGGCTTCGGCCGTCGCCGAGACCATCGGGAAGCTTCCGGGAGTGATTCAGGCGGAGGACGTGACGGGCCCCTACGACGTGATCGTGCGGGCCCAGGCCGACACCGTGGACGAGCTGGGCCGTCTGGTGGTCGCGAAGGTCCAGCAAGTGGACGGCATCACCCGTACCCTCACCTGCCCGGTCGTGCACCTGTAGCCCCCGTCTACGCTGGGGCGGTGACTCCCGCCCGTCCGTCCCGCCACCGCGTCCGCGCGCGTCCCCGCCGCGCGGTCCCGTCTCTTCCGTTCGTCCTCTCCGCGGCCGTGCTGTTCGCCGTGACCGCGTGCGCCGCCGAACGGCCCGAGGTCGCCGTTCCCCGGCCTCCGGCCGAGGAGTCGGCGCTCTGTTCGGCGCTGGACGAGGCGCTGCCGGAGACGGTCGGCGGACACGACCGTTCCGACCCCGAGCCCGCGTCGGCGCTGACCGCCGGCTGGGGTGACGCCGCGATCGTACTGCGCTGCGGGGTGCCGCGGCCCGAGGGGATGAGCGATCCGGCGCAGCAGGGCATCGAGGCGGAGGGCGTCGGCTGGCTGCTGGAGCGGTTGGACGGCGGTACGCGCTTCACGACGACGTTCCGCGCGACCTATGTCGAGGTGTCGATGGACGAGCGGTACGCGCACGACTCGACGCCGCTGGCGCAGCTCGCCGACGCGGTGAAGAGCACCGTCCCGACCGCGGTCCCCGTGCCCTAGGTCATGTCCTGAACGGCGGCCGGGCCCGGGATCACCGGGCCCGGCACCGAACCGTGTCGCTCAGCGCAGGCCCGTGGAGCGGCGCAGGGCGGCGCCGATGAGCAGGTCGATCAGTTCGGGGTACGAGACCCCGGTCTCCTGCCACATCCGCGGGTACATCGAGATCGGGGTGAACCCGGGCATGGTGTTGATCTCGTTGATCACGAACCGGCCGTCCTCGGTGAGGAAGAAGTCGGCGCGGACCAGGCCCTCGCAGCTGGTGGCCTCGAAGGCGGCGACGGCGAGCCGCCGGACCTCGGCGGTCTGCTCCTCGGTGAGGTCGGCGGGGACGACCCCGTCGGCCGAGTCGATGTACTTGGCCTCGAAGTCGTAGAACTGGCCGTCCTGGTCGACGAGGATCTCGGCGGGGACGCTGGCGCGCGGCCCGTCCTCGTACTCCAGCACACCGCACTCGATCTCCCGGCCCCGGACCATCGCCTCGACGATGATCTTGGGGTCGTGGCGGCGGGCCTCCTCGATCGCGGCGTCGAGCCCGTCGGGGGAGCCGACCTTGCTGATGCCGATCGACGATCCGGCGCGGGCGGGCTTCACGAAGAGCGGCCAGCCGTGCTCGTCGGCGAGGGCGAGGAGGCGCTTGCGGGCGGCGCCGGGGTCCAGCTCCCACTCGCGGGGGCGGATCACTTCGTACGGGCCGACGGGCAGCCCGTAGGAGACGAGGACCCGCTTCATGTACTCCTTGTCCTGCCCCACGGCGGAGGCGAGGACGCCGGAGCCGACGTACGGCACCCCGGCCAGCTCCAGCAGGCCCTGGATGGTGCCGTCCTCGCCGTACGCGCCGTGCAGCACCGGGAAGACGACGTCGACCTCGCCGAGCGCCTTGGGTACGGCTCCGGGCTCGTTGTAGACGAGTTCGCGGTTGCCGGGCTCGACGGAGAGCACCACGGCGCCGTCCGCGCCGTCGGTCAGCTCGGTCACGTTCGGGGTGCGCCGGTCGGCGATCGCCATCCGGTCCGGGTCGTCCGCGGTCAGCACCCATCGGCCGTCGACCGTGATGCCGACCGGGATGACGTCGTACCGGCTCCGGTCGATGGCCCGCAGCACGGCACCGGCGGTGACCATGGAGATCCCGTGCTCGGAGCTGCGCCCGCCGAAGACGACGGCCACCCGGGGCCTGCGGCCCTGCTGATCGGAGGTCTGGGGGAGGTTCTCGGTGCTCATATCGTCCTGAGACTACCGTGCGAACCGTCATCCGCCAGGGTCGGCACGGAAGCGGGGTCCCCGGCGACGGGCCCGGGAGCGGGCAGGACCGCGGCGCGCCGCCCGACCGCGTCCGGGACGTGGTGAGTTCGGCGGGCCGCGGTGCCGGAGCCGGAACCCCGCCGCGGGGGCGCCCGCCCCGGTCCGCGGCGGAGACGGTCCGTCAGCGCCGTTCGGGCTTGGCGCTGCGGGACATCAACTCCTTGAGGGCGACCGCGGGCGGCTTGCCCTCGTGGACGATGCCGACGACGGTCTCCGTGATGGGCATGTCGACATCGTGCCGCCGGGCCAGGTCCAGCACCGACTCGCAGGACTTGACGCCCTCGGCGGTCTGCTTGGTGACCGCGATGGTCTGCTCCAGCGTCATGCCCTTGCCGAGGTTGAGCCCGAAGGTGTGGTTGCGCGAGAGGGGCGACGAGCAGGTCGCCACCAAGTCGCCGAGTCCGGCGAGTCCGGCGAAGGTGAGCGGGTCGGCGCCCATGGCGAGGCCGAGCCGGGTGGTCTCGGCGAGGCCGCGGGTGATGAGGGATCCCTTGGCGTTGTCCCCGAGGCCCATGCCGTCGGCGATGCCGACGGCGAGCCCGATGACGTTCTTCACGGCGCCGCCCAGTTCGCAGCCGACGACATCGGTGTTGGTGTAGGGGCGGAAGTAGCGGGTGTGGCAGGCGGCCTGGAGCCTGCGGGCCACGTCCTCGTCACGGCAGGCGACGACGGCGGCGGCGGGCAGCCGCTGGGCGATCTCCCGGGCGAGATTGGGCCCGGTGACGACCGCGACCCGCTCCGACGGCACCCCGGCGACCTCCTCGACGACCTGGCTCATCCGCTTGGTGGTGCCCAGTTCGACGCCCTTCATCAGGGAGACCAGAACGGTGTCGGCTGGCAGCAGCGGCGCCCAGGCGGCGAGATTGGCGCGCAGGGTCTGCGAGGGCACGGCGAGCACCGTGAAGTCGGCGCCGTCCAGCGCCTCGGCGGGGTCGGTGGTGGCGCTCAGCCCCGGGGGGAGTTCGATCCCCGGCAGATAGTCGGGGTTGGTACGGGTGGTGTTGACGGCCTCCGCGAGCTCCGCGCGGCGTCCCCAGAGGGTCACCCGGCAGCCCGCGTCCGCGAGCACCGTGCCGAAGGCGGTCCCCCAGGAGCCGGTTCCGAAGACGGCTGCCTTGACGGGCCGGTCGGCGAGGTGGGCCGATTGTGTCACTGCTGTCCTTCCCCTGCGGCGTTGCGCCGCTGTTCTGCACGGGCCTTGCGGTGGTCCCACGGCTCGTCGGGCGCCTTCTCGCCGCGGATGTCCTCCAGCAGCGCCGTGACGGCGCCCATGATGGCTTCCGTGGCCTCTTTCAGCACCTCGGGCGTGGGCTCCAGATCGTAGAACCTTCTGAGATCCACGGGCGGCCCTGCCTGCACGATCAGGGTCTTCCGGGGGAAGAGGCGGATCTTGTTCTCGGTGGCGTACGGGGGCATCGCGTGGTTCGCGCCCCACTGGGCGACCGGGACGACGGGGGCATGGGTCTCCAGGGCGATCCTGGCGGCGCCGGTCTTGCCGGCCATGGGCCACATCTCGGGGTCGCGGGTGATGGTGCCCTCGGGGTAGAAGGCGACGCACTCCCCCGCCTCGATGGCGTTCACGGCGGCCCGGTAGGCGTCGAGGGCGTTGGTGGATTCCCGGTAGACGGGGATCTGCCGGGTGCCGCGGAGCATCATCCCGACGAACGGGGTGTCGAAGAGGGGGGCCTTCGCGAGAAAGCGCGGTACGCGTCCGGTGTTGTACTGGAAGTGCGCATACGAAAGCGGGTCGAGATACGAGTTGTGATTGACCGCGGTGATGAATCCGCCGTCGGCCGGAATGTGTTCCGTGCCGCGCCAGTCCCGTTTGAACAGAACCAAGAGCGGCGGTTTGGCGATGACCGCCGCCAGGCGGTACCAGAAGCCGATTTTTCGGCGGGACACGCGGACACCCTTTCTTCTGCGGACGCGTACGAGACCGGACGGACTCGTCGGTGCCCCGGGCCGCGGGCCCGGGAGGCGGGGATCAAGTGTCGCCCCGGCCCCACCGTCTGTCGAGAACACCGTACGCCCCGGTCATCGCACCGGAACCGTTCGTGTCACAGGGCCGGGCGACAATGGGAGCCGTGACGCACGGACGGAGAACCGACCTGGACAGCGACGCACGGGCCGCCTGGTCCCTGGTGGTCCCTCTCAAGCCCCTTGCCCTGGCGAAGAGCCGGCTCTCCGGTGCCGTCGCCGACGCCGCCCGGCCGGGCCTTGTGCTGGCATTCGCGCAGGACACGGTGGTCGCGGCGGTGAGCTGCGCGGCCGTACGGGATGTGGTCGTTGTCACGGACGACCCGGTCGCGGGGCGGTTTCTCGCCGAGCTGGGCGCCAGGATCGTGCCGGACGAGCCCGGCGCGGGGCTGAACGCGGCCCTGGCGCACGGCGCCCGTGCGATACGGCGCGCGCGCCCGGGAGCCGCGGTGGCCACCCTCAACGCGGATCTGCCGGCGTTGCGGCCCGATGAATTGTCGCGGGTCCTGACCCGCGCGGCCCTATTCCCCCGTTCTTTTCTGCCGGACGCCGCCGGAGTGGGCACGACTTTGCTGGCCGCCGGGGAAGGCGTCGAATTGCGTCCCGCGTTCGGAGGTGCTTCCCGGCGCCGTCACCGGAAGTCGGGCGCGGTGGAGATCCGGCTGCGGGACGTGGACTCGGTCCGCCGCGACGTGGACACGGGCGCCGATCTGGCCACGGCCCTCCGCCTGGGCGTCGGCCCCCACACCACGGCCCGCCTCACCCCGGCCCCTTGCCCCTGCCCCTGACGGGCCGCACCGCTTGGTGGATACGAAGACCGGTCACCCGCGGCCCACGGGTCGCACCCGAGGAACACCGCGCAAGAGGCACCGCCTCCCCGTAGAGGCGCAGCCACCCTGGTCGGCGGCTAGGCTGCGGGGTATGCAGGCGACCTCGTACACCTACGATCCCGGGACCCGCGCCGGGAGTGTGCTGCTCGACGACGGCACACCCGTCGAATTCGGCGCCGCCGCCTTCGACGCGGGCGGGCTCCGGCTGCTCCGGCCCGGTCAGCGGGTGCGGATCGAGACCGAGGGCGAGGGCGCGGACCTGCGGATCACCCTGGTGACGCTCCAGACGTTCTGACCCCGTACGGGGTCACGGCCGGCGGACACGCCGCGGGCCGGGCTCCCCTGGGGGAGCCCGGCCCGGCGCGTGAGTGGCCCGTGCGGCGAACGCCGCCCACCGGTGACGGCATCGGCCGTCCCGGCGTCCCTACCGCTTGCGCGCGGTGGTCTTCTTGGCGGCGGTCGTACGGGCCGTCGCCTTCTTCGCCGGGGCCTTCTTGGCGGTGGCCTTCTTGGCCGGGGCGGTCTTCTTGGCCGTGGCCTTCTTCGCCGGCGCGGCCTTCTTCGCCGTGGTCTTCTTGGCCGCGGCCTTCTTGGTGGTCGTCGCCTTCTTCGCGGCGGTCTTCTTCACGGCCGCCTTCTTGGCGGGAGCCGCCTTCTTCGCCGTGGTCTTCTTCGCGGCGGCCTTCTTGGCGGTGGCCTTCTTGGCCGCGGCCTTGGCCGTCGTACGGGTGGAAGCGCCGCCCGAGAGGCTGCCCTTGGGGGCCTTCTTCACCGAGACCTCGCCACCACGCGGCAGCTTCTTGGCCCCGCTGACCAGGTCCTTGAAGCCCTGACCCGCACGGAACCGCGGAACGGAGGTCTTCTTGACCCGCACCCGCTCACCCGTCTGAGGGTTGCGGGCGTAGCGAGCCGGCCGTTCGACCTTCTCGAACGAACCGAAGCCGGTGACCGAGACCCGGTCGCCGCCGACGACCGCGCGGACGATCGCGTCCAGCACCGCGTCGACCGCGTCGGCGGCCTGCTGTCGGCCGCCGACCTTGTCGGCAATCGCTTCTACGAGCTGCGCCTTGTTCACGTCTTCCCCTTCGGAGACATTGCCGGACCGAATCTGTCCAGGCTTTTTCGCACGTTAGGCAGATATATACCGCAAATCAAACACGAAACGGGCTAATCACCCTAGTGCCGCAATGAAGTCGACCGCTCATGTCGCCGCATGTCGCTCCTTCACTGGGCCGGGTGTCAGTCGCCTTCGGGGAATCGGCGCTCGTCGATGTCCCGCATCAAGCGGTCCAGACGCCGTGCCGCGTCCGGGAGATCGTGCTTCGCCGCGGCCGTGATGACCAGCAGCTTCCGGGAGAGGGCCACCCTTGTGCCCTCCGGGACTTGCAGTGCGCGCACTACGGCGTGCGCTTCCTTCAATCGGGCCGCGACCACCTCGTACAGGTCGAGTTGGCTGTCGCGTTCCATGCACCGATTGTGCCATCTGAGGCGAGTTGTCGCCCGGCGGGCCCTCAACAGACGACTGCGCCCCCCACCGGACGGTGGGGGGCGCAGTCGGGGATAACCGCTGATCAGACCCGATCAGACCTGAACAGTGGACGGTTTGTGGGCGGGCCGCGAGGACTCGTACGCGGCGATGTCCGCTTCGTTCTGAAGGGTGAGGCTGATGTCGTCCAGACCGTTCAGCAGCCGCCAGCGGGCGTTCTCGTCCAGCTCGAAGGGGGCGGTCAGACCGGCGGCCCGGACCTCGCGGGCCTCCAGGTCGACGGTCACATCGGCGGTGGGGTCGTTCTCCGTCAGCTCCCAGATCGCGTCCACGGTCTCCTGCGGGAGAACGACGGTGAGCAGACCGTTCTTGAGGGAGTTGCCGCGGAAGATATCGGCGAAGCGGGCGGAGATCACGGCCTGGAAGCCGTAGTTCTGGAGGGCCCAGACGGCGTGCTCACGGGAGGAGCCGGTACCGAAGTCGGGGCCCGCGACCAGCACGGTCGCCCCCCGGCGCTCGGGACGGTTGAGCACGAACTCGGGGTCCTTGCGCCAGGCCTCGAAGAGCCCGTCCTCGAAGCCGTCCCGGGTGACCTTCTTCAGCCAGTGGGCGGGGATGATCTGGTCGGTGTCGACATTGCTGCGGCGCAGCGGGACGGCCCGGCCGGTGTGGGTGGTGAAAGCTTCCATGGGTGATCAGACTCCAGCGGGCGTACGGGCGGCGTCGGACAGGTCCGCCGGGGCGGCCAGCCGGCCCACCACGGCGGTGGCGGCGGCGACCTGCGGGGACACCAGATGGGTCCGGCCGCCCTTGCCCTGCCTGCCCTCGAAGTTGCGGTTGGAGGTGGACGCGGAGCGCTCGCCGGGCGCCAGTTGGTCGGGGTTCATCCCCAGGCACATCGAACATCCGGCGTGCCGCCATTCGGCGCCCGCGGCGGTGAAGACCTTGTCGAGGCCCTCCTCGACGGCCTGCAGGGCGACCCGGACCGAGCCGGGGACGACCAGCATCCGGACGCCGTCGGCCACCCGCCGGCCGTCCAGCACGGCGGCGGCGGAGCGCAGGTCCTCGATGCGCCCATTGGTGCAGGAACCTACGAAGACGGTGTCGACCTCGATGTCGCGCAGGGCCTGCCCGGCGGACAACCCCATGTACTCCAGGGCCTTTTCCGCGGCGAGCCGCTCCGATGCGTCGTCGTACGAAGCCGGGTCGGGGACGTTCGCGGAGAGCGGGGCGCCCTGGCCGGGGTTGGTGCCCCAGGTGACGAACGGGGACAGCTCGGTGGCGTCGATGACGACCTCCGCGTCGAAGACCGCGTCGTCGTCGGTGCGCAGCGTCCGCCAGTACGCGACCGCCTCGTCCCACTCCTCGCCCTCGGGGGCGTGCGGACGGCCCCGCAGATACGCGAAGGTGGTCTCGTCGGGGGCGATCATGCCGGCCCGGGCACCCGCCTCGATCGACATGTTGCAGATGGTCATCCGGGCCTCCATCGAGAGCTTCTCGATGGCGGGGCCGCGGTACTCCAGGACGTAGCCCTGGCCGCCGCCGGTGCCGATCCGCGCGATGATGGCCAGGATCAGGTCCTTGGCGGTGACACCCTCGGGCAGCTCGCCGTCGATGGTGATCGCCATGGTCTTGGGCCGGGCCAGCGGCAGCGTCTGGGTCGCCAGTACGTGCTCGACCTGGGAGGTGCCGATACCGAAGGCCAGCGCGCCGAAGGCGCCGTGCGTGGAGGTGTGGGAGTCGCCGCAGACCACGGTGGTGCCGGGCTGGGTCAGACCCAGCTGCGGGCCCACCACGTGGACGACGCCCTGCTCGACGTCGCCGAGCGGGTGCAGGCGTACCCCGAACTCCGCGCAGTTGCGCCGCAGGGTCTCCAGCTGGGCCCGGGAGACCGGGTCGGCGATCGGCTTGTCGATGTCGACGGTGGGGGTGTTGTGGTCCTCGGTGGCGATGGTCAGATCGAGCCGCCGCACCTTCCGGCCGCCCATCCGGAGGCCGTCGAACGCCTGGGGGCTGGTCACCTCGTGCAGCAGGTGCAGATCGATGTAGAGGAGGTCGGGCTCGCCCTCGGCGCGCCGGACGACATGGTCGTCCCAGACCTTCTCCGCCAGTGTCCTACCCATCGGCTTCCCTCCGCCCGGCCACGGTGCCGGCGTTCCTAGACAGCAGGTGCGGACCCGCAGTTCCCTGCCCGCTTCTACAGACTGGCGGGTTCTCGGGAAAATTGAACTTGCGTTTCACAGTGTGAGACGCGAATATCGTTTCATGGACAACTCTAGCGGCGTCGGCGTTCTCGACAAGGCGGCTCTGGTTCTGAGCGCACTGGAGTCCGGTCCGGCCACCCTCGCCGGGCTGGTCGCGGCCACCGGGCTGGCCAGGCCCACCGCCCACCGACTGGCCGTGGCACTGGAACACCACCGGATGGTGGCGCGGGACATGCAGGGGCGCTTCATCCTGGGACCGCGGCTGGCCGAGCTGGCCGCCGCGGCGGGCGAGGACCGGCTGCTGGCCACGGCCGGGCCGGTACTGACCCATCTGCGCGATGTGACCGGCGAGAGCGCCCAGCTCTACCGGCGCCAGGGCGATCAGCGGATCTGTGTGGCGGCGGCCGAGCGGCTCTCCGGCCTGCGGGACACCGTCCCGGTCGGCTCCACGCTCACCATGAAGGCCGGTTCGTCGGCGCAGATCCTGATGGCCTGGGAGGAGCCCGAGCGGCTGCACCGCGGACTCCAGGGCGCCCGTTTCACGGCCACGGCCCTGTCGGGCGTACGGCGCCGGGGGTGGGCCCAGTCCATCGGCGAGCGCGAGCCGGGCGTGGCCTCGGTCTCGGCGCCCGTCCGCGGCCCGTCCAACCGCGTGGTCGCCGCCGTCTCGGTCTCCGGACCGATCGAGCGGCTGACCCGCCACCCGGGGCGGATGCACGCCCAGGCGGTGATCGACGCGGCGGGCCGGCTGAGTGAGGCGCTGCGCCGCAGCGGCTGACCGCTCCCCGCGCCGGAAGTCCGCCTCCCGCTCCCCGTCCACCGTGCCCGGACCGTCCGCCGACGCGTTCCGGTCGCCCCGGGCGGGGAGTTCGCGTACGACGCCCCGAGCCGGAGCCCGAAGCGGGCCCGGAGCCCGAGGAACCCCAAAGAGGAGAGGCCCTCCGCGCGATCGCGAAGGGCCTCTTTCCGTACCCCCGACCGGATTCGAACCGGCGCTACCGCCTTGAGAGGGCGGCGTGCTAGGCCGCTACACAACGGGGGCAAATCTATGATCCAAGGGACAAGCTGGGCTACCAGGACTCGAACCTAGACTAAATGAACCAGAATCACTCGTGCTGCCAATTACACCATAGCCCATGGTGGTTTAGACCAGTACCCCCGACCGGATTCGAACCGGCGCTACCGCCTTGAGAGGGCGGCGTGCTAGGCCGCTACACAACGGGGGCCCTAGCGATCCTGCATCGTGCGCACCGGGAGCGACCCGAAACTGCACGCGGGAAGGATCTGTACCCCCGACCGGATTCGAACCGGCGCTACTGCCTTGAGAGGGCAGCGTGCTAGGCCGCTACACAACGGGGGCTTTGCAGATGAGCTCTGCGAGCTGGCCTACCAGGACTCGAACCTAGACTAACTGAACCAGAATCAGTCGTGCTGCCAATTACACCATAGGCCACCAGAGCGCAACCCCTTCACAGGGGCTTGCTCGGCTTGCGCCGTCCGGTCCGGCCTTTCGGCCCTCTCGGGCGGCGCAGGAAGAACATTACCCGAAGGTGGACGGCGCTCCAAAACGGGTATCGCCCGCCAACAGGCCGGGAAGCTGGCCGAGACCGGTGATCCGGATCAGTTCGGGACGGCCGCCCCGTCCGGTGCGGTCGAGCCAGATTCCCCGCAGTCCCGCCTCGACCGCCCCGCGGGCGTCGATATCGGGCTCGTCCCCCACGTACGCCGCTTCCTCCGGCGGCACCCCGATCGCCGCGCACGCGGTGTGGAACGCCTCCGCGGCGGGCTTGGAGACGCCCAGGTCGGCGGCGCAGACGACGGCCTCGAAGCGGTCCCGGACGCCCAGGGTCCGCAGCTTGTGCTCCTGGACCTCGGACGAGGAGTTGGACAGCACCGCGTGCCGGTAGCCGCTCAGCCGGTCGAGGGCGGGCACGGTGTCCGGGAAGAGGGACCAGGCGGCCTCGTAGTGGACGATGTACCGCCCGAACCAGGCGTCGGCCTCGGCATCGGCCATGTCCGGCCGTCCGGTGAAGGTACGGACCCGGTCGCGGCGCTGGCCGGGGAAGTCCACCTCGCCCGCCGAGAAGCGCGCCCAGTGGTGCACGGTGGCCCGCTGCCAACGGCCGAGGGCCTGCTCGGCGGAGGTGAATCCGTCGAGCAGGCCCTCGGTCCGCAGATGCGCGCGGATCCCGGCGACATCGGCGCCGGCATAGTCGAAGATCGTGTCGTCGACGTCCCAGATGATCGCGCGCAAGGTCATATCCGCAGCCTATGCGTTCGGCGCGGCGGGCTCCCGGGCGATCTTGGCCAGGGCCGCGTCGATTCGCGCCAGGGTGCGTTCGGCGCCCAGGATCTGGAGCGACTCGAAGAGCGGCAGTCCCACGGTGCGGCCGGTGACCGCGACCCGGACCGGGGCCTGCGCCTTGCCCAGCTTGAGGCCGTGGGCCTCACCTGCGGCCAGGACGGCCTCCTTGAGCGCGTCGGCGCTGTCCCAGTCGGCCGCCGCCAGCTTCTCGCGCGCGGTGACCAGCAGCTCGGCCGCCCCCGGCTTCATCGCCTTGGTCCAGGACGCCTCGTCGTCGACGGGCTCGTCGCGGAAGAGGAAGTCGACATTGGCGGTGATGTCGGAGAGCACCGTGAGCCGGGTCTGGGCGTAGGGGGCGATGGCCTCCCAGGCCGCGCGGTCGAACCCGGCCGGCTCCCAGTTCGCGTACGGCGCGTTCAGCCAGGGCTCGCAGGCGGCGGCGAAGGCCGTCGCATCCAGCCGGCGGATGTGGTCGGCGTTGATCGCCTCGGCCTTCTTGAGGTCGAAGCGGGCCGGGTTGGCGTTGACGTCCGCGATGTCGAACTTCTCCACCAGCTCGGCCACCGAGAACACGTCCTGGTCGGCGGAGAAGGACCAGCCGAGCAGCGACAGGTAGTTCAGCAGGCCCTCGGGGAGGAAGCCGCGCTCGCGGTAGAGGTTGAGGGAGGACTGCGGGTCGCGCTTGGAGAGCTTCTTGTTGCCCTCGCCCATGACGTACGGCAGATGCCCGAAGGCCGGGATCTCCTTGGCCACGCCCAGGTCGATCAGCGCCTGGTAGAGCGCGATCTGCCGGGGGGTGGAGGAGAGCAGGTCCTCGCCGCGCAGAACGTGGGTGATCTCCATCAGGGCGTCGTCGACCGGGTTGACCAGGGTGTACAGCGGGGCGCCGTTGGCCCGGACGATGCCGTAGTCCGGCACGTTCTCCGGGGTGAAGGTCAGCTCGCCGCGGACCAGGTCGGTGAAGGTGATCGGCTCGTCGGGCATCCGGAACCGGACGATGGCGGACCGGCCGTCGGCCTCGTACGCGGCGCGCTGCTCGTCGGTCAGGTCGCGGCACTGGCCGTCGTAGCCCGAGGGGCGGCCCGCGGCGCGGGCGGCCTCGCGGCGGGCGTCCAGCTCCTCGGTGGTGCAGTAGCAGCGGTAGGCGCGCCCGGCGGCCAGCAGCCGCTCGGCGACGTCCGCGTAGATCCCCATCCGCTCCGACTGGCGGTACGGCGCGTGGGGCCCGCCGACCTCGGGGCCCTCGTCCCAGTCGAGCCCGAGCCAGCGCAGGGAGTCGAGCAGCTGGCGGTACGACTCCTCGGAGTCCCGGGCCGCGTCGGTGTCCTCGATGCGGAAGACCATGGTGCCGCCGTTGTGGCGGGCGAAGGCCCAGTTGAACAGGGCCGTGCGGACCAGACCCACATGGGGGTTGCCGGTCGGCGAGGGGCAGAAACGTACGCGGACGTTCGGGTTAGCCACGCTTGATCACCTTGTTGGCGAGAGTGCCGATGCCTTGGATGGTGACGGCGACCTCGTCGCCGACATTGAGCGGTCCGACTCCGGCCGGGGTGCCCGTGAGGATCACGTCGCCGGGCAGCAGGGTCATGGCCTCGGAGATGTTGACGACCAGGTCCTCGATCGAATGGATCATGTCGCGGGTGGAGCCGAGCTGGCGCTGTTCCCCGTTGACCGTGCACTGGATCACGAGGTCGCCGGCGGCGGCCGGGTCGAGACCGGTCTCGACCCAGGGGCCGAGGGGGCACGCCCCGTCGAAGCCCTTGGCCCGGGCCCACTGCTTCTCCCGGCGCTGGACGTCACGGGCGGTGATGTCGTTGGCACAGGTGAAGCCGAGGACGACCTCGGCGACCCGGTCCCGGGGGACGTCACGGCACATCCGGCCGATCACCACGGCCAGCTCCGCCTCGTAGTGCACCTCGTTCGAGAACGAGGGATAGCCGATCGGGTCGCCGGGCCCGATCACCGAGGTGGAGGGCTTGAAGAAGGCGAAGGGCTCGGCGGGGGGCTCGTGGCCCAGCTCCGCCGCGTGCTCGGCGTAGTTCCGCCCGAAGGCCACGACCTTGCTCGGGAGCACCGGCGGCAGCAGCCGTACCTTGTCCAGCGGGACCTTGGTACCGGACAGCTCGAAGTCCGCGAACGGCACGCCCTTGATGATGTCGAGGACGAGCCCGTCGGGGGCCTCGCCCTCGACCGCGCCGAAGGCCACATGGCCGTCGATGGAGAATCTGGCGATGCGCACGGGATGCGGCTGCCCCTCTGTAGCTGGTGACACTGCTGAATCGGACCTGTAAAGGCTAACGCGGCGGGGTGTCCCGGCCGCCGCGTCGGCGGCCGCCGCGGGATACCCGTCCGGATCCGGCCGCCGTACGCGCCGAGCCCGGGACCCGGCATGGTGACGCGGGTCCCGGGCTCGGGACGTACGGACGGTTCCCCGGTCAGGACAAGGTCAGGACAAGGGGACGTTCATCAGGACCGTGCGGCGCGGGTTGGCCGTGCTCGCCGGCAGGTCCTGGGAGTGCTCCGGCCGGACCGGCGCGGGCAGTTCGGTCGCGTCGCCCAGATGCATCAGGGTCGTGCGGCGGGGGTTGGCTATCGTGCGCAGCTGCTGCGGCGTCTTCGGCGAGATCGTGGGATTCATCGGCTGTGTTCGGACCCATCGGCGTCGGGCCGCCCGGGGCGGCGCTTTACAACAGAGGCGCTCATGCCTAACGCGACAGGTTAAACATCCGTTCCCCGGCAAAGTCGTGGAGGACATGTGTGTCTGATGTGAGTTTCCTCACCAGACATCCGCCAATCTGGCTGATTTTGGACATTACATACCGTCAAATTCAACCAGTGAAACGGACATTGCCTACCTGAATCGGCCATTCCGCTGCCGATCGCAACGACCTGGGCGCGCCTCACCCGCGACCCCACCCCGGTGACTCATCCGTGAAAGTCCGTTTCATACCGTAAGTCTTTCAACGATTGGTGACCCGGTCATCACACCGTGTCACCCAGGTCACAGCACGGTACGCGGCCCTTGTTGGAGATCCTGCACTGTGCTGGAATTCCACGCACCGCCGCAGAACAGTCCGGCGCGCAACGGGCGCAACGCAGCGCCGAGCGGCGGCGGGAAAGGGGGAGAGCGCCGGTACTCACATCATCAGAGGCGCGCCCGGCGCGCCTCGCCAGACGCCGACACCGTCCCGCAGCTCCGGCAACGGGACGCCTGGTCCAGAGGTTGCGACGCTAGTGCAGGGACGTTTCAAGAGGGATGGCACGGGGCGTCCCCAGGCCCCCCAGGGCCGTGGGGAAGCCACGGCGGGACAGGAGCCGCGCGGCGGGAACGACCGCGGCCCCTCACACCAGCACGGCCAGCACGCCACGAGCCCGGCGCAGGGCCCGATGACATCGGGTACCGACCGCAGACCTGACGGTCCCGGCCGCCCCGGCGGCGGCCCGCGGTCCGGTCCACCGGGTCAGGGCGGCTCCCCCGCCCAGGGCGGCGGCAGGCCCGGCGCGCCCGGCGCCTCCGGTCCTTCCGGTCCCGGCGGCCCGCAGGGCCCCCAGGGATCCAGCCCGGCGTCCGGCGACGCCGGGCCCGACGGCGCTCCGGCCAAACCCCCCGTGGACACCGGCTCCCGGCTCGCCCTGCGCAACTGGCGCATCAGCACCAGGCTGATCTCCCTCCTCACCCTTCCCGTCGTCGCCGCGACGTCCCTGGGCGGGCTGCGGATCAACGAGTCCCTGGACAAGATGGAACAGCTGGAGCACATGCAGCTGCTCACCGACATGACCCGGGAGGCGACCAAGCTCGCCATCGCGCTCCAGTACGAGCGCGATGTCACGGCCGGTCCACTCGCGAACAACCGCAACGCCAGCGACTTCAAGGTCACCGAGCCCCGCCAGGCCACCGACCGGGCGCGCACCGCGTTCGTCAAGGCGGCCGGCGGTATCGACATCGTCGACGGCGACGACACCATCGACTCGTTCCGCTCCACCCTGGGCCAGATCTACAACCAGCTGAACCGGCTCAAGGAGTACCGGAGCAAGGCGTACGTCACCGAGGGCTCCAACGCCCTGACGATCGAGTCGTACCACCGGATCATCCGCTCCCTGCTCGACCTCTCCTCGGACATGGCCCAGGCCACCAACAACCAGGAGATGATCAAGCGGACCCGTGCCCTGGCCGCCTTCTCGGCCGCCAAGGAGTACGCCTCCATCCAGCAGGCGGTCATCGCCGCCGCGCTGCCGGGCGGCGCCGGGCAGAAGGGCGACGTGCTCTCCGAGGCCGACCGGCTCTACGGCCAGGGCGCCATGGAGAGCGGCCGGAACAGCGAGAAGCAGTTCAAGGAGATCTACGAGGCGCTCGGCGGCGACGCCAACGACCTGATGGAGCCGCTCGACCGCGGCCACCCGGACATCGTCAAGGTCAACGAGTACGCGGGCCGCGCCCTCGACCGGCCGAACGGTATCGAGGGGCTCACCAAGCAGTCGCACCTCGACTGGACCGACGCGTACAGCGTCCGGATCGACGCCATGAAGCGCATCGAGGCATCGCTCCTCGACGACATGGAGGCCAAGGCCCGCGATCTGCGCGAGGAGTCGCAGCAGGACGCCATCATCAACGGTGTCGTCATCCTGTTCGTCCTCGGCGTCTCCCTCGTCGGCGCCTTCATCGTGGCGCGCTCCATGATCCGCTCCCTGCGGCGGCTCCAGGACACCGCCACCAAGGTCGCCCAGGAACGCCTGCCCGAGCTGGTCAAGCAGCTCTCCGAGGCGGACCCCGAGGACGTCGACACCTCGGTCGAGTCGGTCGGTGTGCACTCCCGCGACGAGATCGGCAAGGTGGCCACGGCCTTCGACGAGGTGCACCGCGAAGCGGTCCGGCTCGCCGCCGAGCAGGCCCTGCTGCGGGGCAACGTCAACGCGATGTTCACCAACCTCTCGCGCCGCTCCCAGGGTCTGATCCAGCGCCAGCTGTCGCTCATCTCCGAACTGGAGTCCCGCGAGGCCGACCCGGACCAGCTGTCGTCCCTCTTCAAGCTGGACCACCTGGCGACCCGTATGCGCCGGAACGGTGAGAACCTCCTCGTCCTCGCGGGCGAGGAGCCCGGCCGCCGCTGGACCCGGCCGGTCCCCCTGGTCGACGTGCTGCGCGCCGCCGCCTCCGAGGTGGAGCAGTACGAGCGCATCGAACTGGCCGCGGTCCCCGCGACCGACGTCGCCGGGCGGGTCGTCAACGACCTCGTCCACCTCCTCGCCGAGCTGCTGGAGAACGCCACCTCGTTCTCCTCCCCGCAGACCAAGGTCCGGGTCACCGGTCACGCCCTGCCCGACGGGCGGGTCCTGATCGAGATCCACGACACCGGTATCGGTCTCTCGCCCGAGGACCTCGCGGCGATCAACGAGCGGCTGGCTTCGCCGCCCACCGTGGACGTCTCGGTCTCCCGCCGCATGGGTCTGTTCGTGGTCGGCCGGCTGTCCCTGCGGCACGGCATCCGGATCCAGCTGCGCCCCTCCGACTCCGGTGGTACGACGGCGCTGGTCATGCTGCCCGTGGACGTCGCCCAGGGCGGGCGGAAGCCGGGAGCGCCGGGCATGCCCGGCGGCGGCCCCGGCCAGTCCGCTCCCCCGGTCGGCGGCGGCCCGCTCGGCGCGGGCCCGGCGGGCGGCACGGGCGGCGGCCGTCCCGGCGGCCAAGGCGGTCCGGGTGGCCAGGGCGGTCAGGGTGCCCCGTCCGGCGGCGGTCTGCTCGGCGCGGGCGCGCCGCGCGGCCAGGTCGGACCGGGCGGCGGTACGGGTTCCCGGGCGGCGCTGCCGTCCCGCGACGGCGCCCCGGGCCGCCCCCAGGGCGGCGGCGGGCTCGCCGGTGCCTTCGGCAACCGGCCGGCCCAGCGTCCCCCGGGCAACGGCCAGGGCGCGGGACCCGGTGACACGGCGGCGCTGCCGCGGATCGGTGCCGACGGTTCGGTTCCGCCCGGTGCCCGCGGCGAGCTGTCCGACCCGGGCCGCCCGCGTCAGGGGACTCCCAGCTGGGGCAGCGACCAGCGCCCCGGCGGCCATCAGGACCAGGGCTCCGCGCAGGGTCCCGGTCCGGCCCGGGAGACGCCGCGCCAGGAGTACGGCACACCGCCCGGCGGGCATCCGCAGGCCCCGGCCCGCGGGCCGGTGTCCGGTGACGGCGGGTCCGGCCCGCGGCACTCCGGCGGTCCGGTCCCCGGTGCTCGCGAGTTCGACGCCCCGATGGGGCAGCACCGTCAGCCGAACGCGCCGCAGGCCCCGCACGCCCCGACGGGCCAGTACGTACGCCCCGATGTGTTCGGTGCCCCGTCGGACGGCTCCGGCCGTCCCGCCCAGGACCACTCCGCCCAGGACCACTCCGGTCCTGCCGCGGGACCCGGCCAGTTCGCGCCGCCGCGCGACGACGTCCGCGAACCCCGGTTCGGCGACCAGGCCGGGCAGTCGCCCGCGGGCCAGTTCGCGCGTCCCGGGACGGGCGCGCCGCAGCCGCCTTCGCCGGGCCCCGCGCCCTCGCCCCGCGGCTACGACGAGCAGCGGCCCCGGCACACCGGCGCCCGCAACGAGCTTCCGCCCCAGCCGCGGCACGAGGCGTTGCCGCCCGCGCCCGGCGACGGCGGGACCCCGCTGTACGACACGCTGGAGACCGACTGGTTCCGCGGCCAGGACCGTGGCGGCCGGGCCGAGCAGCCCGCCGCGCCGGGCCCGGCGGAGACCTACGCCCCCGAGCAGGTCCAGCCCGTCCAGCCCGTCCAGCAGACCCAGCCGATCCCCCGGCTCAACCGGCCGGACCAGGCACGGCACGACCAGGCGGGGCACGAGCTGCCCGGCCGGCACGTCGCGCCGGAGCCGGGCGGCCGGGACGACCGGGACGACCGGGCCGGGTCCTTCGACCGGGTCGGCCCGGGCGGTACGGGGGAGTTCCCCGCGCCGGTGTCCGAGCCCGCTCCGGCGCCGAGGCGGCAGGAGCCGCAGGGCGCGCCGGGCGCGGGCGGGGACTCCTCGTGGCGTACCTCTCCCAACGACGAACTGGTGCGCCAGGCCGAGCGGGTCAGGAAGCCCGCGTCCGGTGGTGTCACCACGTCCGGTCTGCCCCGGCGGGTCCCGCGCGCCAATCTGGTCGCGGGCACCGCTCAGCAGAACGGCACGCAGGGCGGTCCCTCCGTCTCGCGCGCCCCGGACGACGTCCGCGGCCGGCTCACCAACCTCCGGCGCGGCATCCAGCAGGGGCGCGAGCAGAACGGCTCGTCGACCGGCAGCTTTGACCTCGGCCCCACACACCAGCAGGAGCGTTAGTTGAGCCCGATGAGCCAGGCGGCGCAGAATCTGAACTGGTTGATCACCAATTTCGTGGACAACACCCCGGGGGTGTCCCACACGGTGGTGGTCTCCGCCGACGGTCTTCTGCTGGCCATGTCCGAAGGTTTTCCGCGCGACCGTGCCGACCAGCTGGCGGCGGTCGCCTCCGGACTGACCTCGTTGACCGCGGGCGCGTCCCGCATCTTCGAGGGCGGGACCGTCAGCCAGACGGTCGTCGAGATGGAGCGGGGCTTCCTGTTCCTGATGTCCGTCTCCGACGGTTCGTCCCTGGCCGTACTGGCGCACCCCGAGTGCGACATCGGTCTGGTGGGCTACGAGATGGCCCTGCTGGTCGACCGTGCGGGCAATGTCCTCACCCCGGATCTCCGCGCCGAGCTCCAGGGAAGCCTCTTGCACTGATCCGCCACGGCCTGCAGGTCCTATCGCCACGCGCCATCGCGCCGTCAACCCTCACCACGGTCGCCCCACCCCCCACCGGCCGCACCGACGGCTCGCCACTCCACTTGCTGTCCCGCCCGGAGGACTCCATGACCCCGCCACCCGCCTCACACGATCCGTACGGTGTCCAAACCGACTACGGAGTGGACGGCGACCAGCCACTGGTCCGCCCGTACGCCATGACGGGCGGCCGGACCCGGCCGCGCTACCAGCTCGCCATCGAGGCACTGGTCAGCACCACAGCGGATCCCGCGCTGCTCGGCGGACTCCTCCCCGAGCACCAGCGGATCTGCCATCTGTGCCGTGAGGTGAAGTCCGTCGCCGAGGTCTCCGCGCTGCTGTCGATGCCCCTGGGTGTCGCGCGGATCCTGGTGGCGGACCTGGCGGAGGCCGGGATGGTGGCCATCCACCAGCCGGGCAATGGTGACGCGAGTGGCACGCCTGACGTGACACTGCTCGAAAGGGTGCTCAGTGGACTTCGCAAGCTCTAGCGGCGCGACGGCACCGAGATCGACCACCAGCGCGAAGATCGTGGTGGCGGGCGGATTCGGCGTGGGCAAGACCACGTTCGTCGGCGCCGTCTCGGAGATCAACCCGCTGCGTACCGAAGCCGTCATGACCAGCGCATCCGCCGGCATCGACGACCTCACCCACACCGGCGACAAGACCACCACCACGGTGGCCATGGACTTCGGCCGCATCACACTCGACCAGGACCTCATCCTCTACCTGTTCGGCACCCCCGGACAGGACCGCTTCTGGTTCATGTGGGACGACCTCGTCCGCGGCGCCATCGGAGCAGTCGTCCTCGTCGACACCCGACGCCTCGCCGACTGCTTCCCCGCGGTCGACTACTTCGAGAACAGCGGCCTCCCCTTCGTCATCGCCCTCAACGGCTTCGACGGACACCAGCCCTACACCCCCGAAGAAGTCCGCGAAGCCCTCCAGATCGGTCCCGACGCCCCGATCATCACCACCGACGCCCGCCACCGCGCCGACGCCAAAAGCGCCCTCATCACCCTCGTCGAACACGCCCTCATGGCACGACTCAAGTAGACGGCGCGATACGGTAGTTGCCGTAACCAATCAGGTGCGGACTGTGTCCTTTGACACGGTCCGCCCGCATGTTCATAACGTTTCGACATGGAATTGCGGCACTCCGGACACCCGACGCATCCACCTGGTGCCCCTGTGCTCACGGAACCCTTGCCTTTTGAAGGGGCTCGCTCTTTATGCCCGTTTTATCGCTCGCACCGGCGAGACGGAATGGCTGATTCCAACTGTTTGGAACGGACCCGGTGCGCATGCTGAAATTCGACGAACTTCCGAGTGGTACGGCTCAGAACGAAACACGGCACACCGGTGCCGGTGCCGAGAGGTTGTTGGTCGAGTGAGGCGAAGCAGCACAGGCTCCGCGGAGCAACAGACGCGGGGCAATTTCACCCCGCCGTCCCGTGCGGTGGCGTCGCCCGGCGACGAGCCGGCGGCTCCCCCCGGCGATGCCCCGGCACCCGCAGCCCCGAGCGGCGGCAGCCGGTTCTCCCCGCGCAACTGGTCCGTACCCACCCGGCTGAACGCGATCCTGCTCCTGCCCGTACTGGTGGGTCTGGTCATGGGCGGGTTCCAGGTGAACGGCTCCATCGCCACCTGGGACGAGGCCAGGGACGCGGAGAAGACGGCGAAGATCGTACGGGCCGCGTCCGAGTACGGCGCCGCCCTGCTCAACGAGCGCGACCTCACCGCCGAACCGCTGCTCAAGGCGACCACGCCCGCGGCCCGGCAGTCCGACACGGTGAAGAAGGCGTACGCCACCACGGACGCGGCCAAGGCCGCGTTCGACCGCGCCATCAAGGACATGCCGAAGGGGCAGGGCCTGGAGCGTCGGCTGGAGCTGTTCCACCGCGAGGAGCCCAAGCTCCAGGAGCTGCGCAGGGCCGCGTACACCACCAGCCTCGACCCGGTGGGCACCGAGCAGGGGTACGTCCAGGTCCAGCACTCCCTGATGCAGTTCGGCAATGAGCTGGGACTGGGCACCGGCAACGTCACCAGCTACGGCCGGACCGTGTACGCGATCCAGCTCGCCAAGGCCGCGGCGTCCCTCCAGCGCTCCATCGGCATCCATCTGCTGGTCCGGCCCAGTGACCGCGAGGCGGTCCGGGACAAGCAGATCACCGCGTTCAACTCGTACAACTATCTGGAACAGATCGCGATCGCCGAGTACATATCCGGCGGTACGCAGGCCGACGCCGACCGGCTGACGGAAGTGATGGCCAAGGCGGCCGAGGACGGCCGCAAGCGGCTCCAGCAGGCGGGGCTCGACCCGCCGGCCGGGCCCGACGACTCGGTCTTCACGGGGATGGCCCAGCGCATCGGCACAGGGGCCACCCCCGCCGCGCTGGCCGATGACGACATCACCCCGCAGACCTGGACCGGCGCCGCCACCTCCAAGTTCGAGGGCTATCTCACGGTCGAGAAGGAACTGGTCGACCGCGCGGTCGAGGAAGCCTCCTCCATCTCCGCCGACGCCCGCCGGGACGCGATCGTCAACGGCGCGATCGTCGTGATCGCCCTGCTGCTCGCCTTCTTCCTGGCCGGGGCCGTGGCCCGGCAGATGAGCCGCTCGATGCGCGAGCTGCGCTCCGCCGCCTTCGCCATCGCCGAGCAGCGGCTGCCGCTCCTGGTCGACCAGTTGTCCCGGACCGAACCCGGCCGGGTCGACACCCGGGTGGAGCCGATCCCCATCGACAGCCGCGACGAGATCGGCGAGGTCGCCCGGGCCTTCGACCAGATCCACCGCGAGGCCGTCCGGCTCGCCGCCGAGCAGGCCATGCTCCGGGGCAACGTGAACGCGATCTTCACCAATCTCTCCCGGCGCAACCAGTCGCTGATCGAGGGCCAGCTGTCCCTGATCACCGAGCTGGAGGAGAACGAGGCCGACCCGGACCAGCTGGAGAGCCTCTTCCGGCTCGACCACCTGGCGACCCGGATGCGCCGCAACGGCGAGAACCTCCTCGTCCTCGCGGGCGAGGAGCCCGGCCGCCGCTGGAACCAGCCCGTACCGCTGGTCGACGTGCTGCGGGCCGCCTCGTCCGAGGTGGAGTCGTACGAGCGGATCGAGCTGTCCGGGATACCCGAGACGGATATCCACGGCCGGTCCGTGACCGACCTCGTCCATCTCCTGGCCGAGCTGCTGGAGAACGCCACCACCTTCTCCTCCCCGCAGACCAAGGTCCGGGTCACCGCGACCCGGCTGCCCGACAGCCGGGTCATGGTCGAGATCCACGACAAGGGCATCGGGCTCACCGCGGAGGACTTCGCGGACATCAACCACAAGCTGGCGAACCCGCCGACCGTGGACGCCTCGGTCTCCCAGCGCATGGGCCTCTTCGTGGTCGGCCGGCTGGCCGACCGGCACGGCATCCGCGTCCAGCTCCGCCCCTCGGGCGAGCAGGCGGGCACCACATCCCTGGTGATGCTCCCGGACGCGATCACCCGCGGCGGTGGCGGCGAGTCCGCGCCGGACTCCGACTTCACCGTCTCGGGCATCATGCCGGCCCGGAACGCGCACCCGGGCGCCCCCGCCCGTACCGCCCCGGCCCGTACCGCCGCCGAACTGGGCTTCGACGACTCCCGGTACGAGCAGCAGTCCGGGGCCGGTCACGGTCTCGACCCGGTGGGCCGGTCCCTGGCCCGCGGCGGACGCAGGGCCGCGATCGAAGCCCAGTCGGGACCCCGGCCCGGCACCCCGGACGGATTCCCGGAGCAGCCGTACGAGCAGCCGCGTCACGAGCAGGTCGACCCGGCGGCGAACGGCGGGCGGACGAACGGCGGGCAGGCGTACGACGGCTACGGGCAGAGCGCCTTCGGGGAGCAGTCCCCGGCGGCCGGCACCGGCTATCCGGCCGGGGCCCCGGGGCAGCAGCCCTACGAGGGCTACCCGGCCGCGGGATACGACGGATCCGCGGGCCCGCACACCCAGCCGATGCCGGTCTACCAGGAGGGCACGGACCCGTCCGGCTTCCCCGGGACACCGGCCCCGCGACAGGACTCCGGCTACCCGGCGCCCGACCAGCAGCAGCTTCCGGCCGGAGGCTATACGGAACCGGGCTTCTCGGATTCCCCGGCGGCCGAGCAGTCGTACGACACCGGCTGGGCGGCCCCGCCCCACCAGGACGACTGGCCGGAACAGAACGGTTTCCAGGGCGGATACGGGCAGGATTACCCCGGAGAATCGGAATCCGGCCAGAGCACCCCCGCACCGGGCGCCGAGCGCGTAGGCTTCGACCGTCCGGGACCGTCTCCGAGCAGCGGTCACGACATGACCGAGGCCGGTCTGCCCCGTCGTGGCCCGCGGCGGGCGCGGTCCGATGAGCAGGACCGGGCCCCGGCCGATGTGTGGCAGCCGTCCGGGGAGCGGGTTCCGCAAGCGCCGCTGGACACTCAGCCCGAGGCGTATCCCGACGGCGGCAACGAAGCCGTCGCGGGTGAGGCCGAGGACTGGCGTTCGGCCAACGACGAGCGCTGGCAGCGGGCCGGGAAGCTGCGGGAGCCGAAGGCGGGTGGCGTCACCTCGTCCGGTCTCCCCCGGCGGGTGCCCAAGGCCAACCTCGTCGAAGGCACCGCGGAGCAGACGCCGCAGCACGGGCTTCCGCAGATCTCGCGCGCCCCGGAGGACGTTCGTGGCAGGCTGAGCAATCTGCGCCGCGGGGTCCAGCGGGGGCGCAGCGCGGGAACCGACACGAACGGACCGGCCACCTACGATCATGACGGTGGCCAGGGCAGTACCTACAACCAGGAGCGTTAGTGTGAGCCCGATGAGCCAGGCGGCGCAGAATCTGAACTGGTTGATCACCAATTTCGTGGACAACACCCCCGGGGTGTCCCACACCGTGGTGGTCTCCGCCGACGGACTCCTGCTGGCGATGTCCGACGGCTTCCCCCGGGACCGTGCCGACCAACTGGCGGCCGTCGCCTCCGGGCTGACCTCGTTGACCGCGGGCGCCTCCCGGATCTTCGAGGGCGGCGCCGTCAACCAGACGGTCGTCGAGATGGAGCGGGGCTTCCTCTTCATCATGTCCGTCTCGGACGGCTCGTCGCTGGCCGTGCTGGCCCACCCGGAGGCCGATATCGGCCTGGTGGGCTACGAAATGGCGCTTCTGGTGGACCGGGCGGGCAGTGTGCTCACCCCCGACCTGCGGGCGGAGCTCCAGGGCAGTCTTCTCAACTAACCGGCGGGCAGGCCCCTCACGCCACCGCACCGTTAAGGTGCGGTGGCGACGGCTCCACAGGGACAGGGACCGCGACGCGCAGCAGGAGGAGGAAACGTGGCAACACCCCCGGGCGGACGCCCCGACGAGGGCGGAACGCGACAGCGGCTCCAGGGCGGACACGCGCACCACGGCTACCCCTTTCCCGCGGCGGCGCAGGGCAGATCGGACGGTCAGCCCTCCTGGTCCGTGCCGCAGCCTCAGCAGTACCAGCACCGGTACGACCCTCCGTACGATCCCCGCTACGGCCCTCCCGGTGGTTCCGGCGGGCCGGAGTACCCGCCCTCCCAGGACGGTCACGGGACGTACGGCCAGGGTCCGGGGGCGCCCCGGCCCGCGTACCGTCCCGGACAGCCGCGGCCTTATCAGCAGCGGCGTCGGGACGACGGTTCGGGCCGCCGCCGCGGCGAGCCCTCCGGTACGCGTCAGCCCAGTCCGCTGGTGCGACCGTACGCCATGACCGGCGGCCGGACCCGGCCGCGCTACCAGCTCGCCATCGAGGCACTGGTCAGTACGACGGCGGATCCCATGAGGCTGCAGGGCCAGTTGCCCGAGCACCAGCGGATCTGCCGGTTGTGTTTCGAGATCAAGTCGGTTGCCGAGATCTCGGCACTGCTCTCCATTCCCCTCGGCGTTGCCCGGATCCTCGTCGCCGACCTGGCGGAGGCCGGCCTCGTCGCCATCCACCAGCCCGGCGGGGACGATACCGCCGGCGGTCAGCCAGATGTGACACTGCTCGAAAGGGTGCTCAGTGGACTTCGCAAGCTCTAGCGGCGGTGCGCCTCGCTCAACCACCAGCGCGAAAATCGTGGTGGCGGGCGGATTCGGCGTGGGCAAGACCACGTTCGTCGGCGCCGTCTCGGAGATCAACCCGCTGCGTACCGAAGCCGTCATGACCAGCGCATCCGCCGGCATCGACGACCTCACCCACACCGGCGACAAGACCACCACGACCGTCGCCATGGACTTCGGCCGCATCACACTCGACCAGGACCTCATCCTCTACCTGTTCGGCACCCCCGGACAGGACCGCTTCTGGTTCATGTGGGACGACCTCGTCCGCGGCGCCATCGGAGCAGTCGTCCTCGTCGACACCCGACGCCTCGCCGACTGCTTCCCCGCGGTCGACTACTTCGAGAACAGCGGCCTCCCCTTCGTCATCGCCCTCAACGGCTTCGACGGACACCAGCCCTACACCCCCGAAGAAGTCCGCGAAGCCCTCCAGATCGGCCCGGACACCCCGATCATCACCACCGACGCCCGCCACCGCGCCGACGCCAAAAGCGCCCTCATCACCCTCGTCGAACACGCCCTCATGGCACGACTGCGGTAAGTGCCGCGCGGCACCTGCGACCGTACGGACGAGGCCCCGTACTCCCTTCGCCAAGGGGGTACGGGGCCTCGCCCGTGTGCCGTGTGCGGTCGTACGGACGCACCGGCGCCCCGGTCCGGGGGTTCCGGGGCCGGGGCGCGGCGTGGGTACGGGCGGGGTGCCCGGGGGTGTGGTCAGCCCTGCCAGCTGTGCGAGACCTGAAAGGCCCGCTGGCGCTCCAGCCGGCGCCAGGGCGCCGTGGAGCGGGTGTCGGCGGCGGGCGCCGGCGCGGAGGCCGCGCGGGCCAGCAGGACCGCGGTGATCGCGGCCAGCTCCTCGGGCTCGCAGTGGCCCTTCTCGACGCGCAGCAGGGAAGGATCGGTGGCCTGGGTCGCCGGGCTGGTCATAGGTCGGGCTCCGTATTCTCGCGGGCCCGTGGGCGCGCGGTACGCGGTGGTCGTGAGGGCGGCCTGTGCGGCTGCCGCTACTGCGGCGGGTTGCCGTGCTTCCGGGACGGCAGGTCGGCGTGCTTCGTCCGGAGCATCGCCAGGGACGCGATGAGCACCTCGCGGGTCTCGGCGGGGTCGATGACGTCGTCGACCAGGCCCCGCTCCGCCGCGTAGTACGGATGCATCAGCTCGGACTTGTACTCCTTGACCATCCGGACCCGCATGTTCTCGGGATCCTCCGCGTCGGCGATCTGCCGGCGGAAGATCACATTGGCGGCGCCTTCGGCGCCCATCACGGCGATCTCGTTGGTCGGCCACGCGTAGGTGAGGTCGGCGCCGATGGACTGGGAGTCCATCACGATGTAGGCGCCGCCGTACGCCTTGCGCAGGATCAACGAGATCCGGGGCACGGTCGCGTTGCAGTACGCGTACAGCAGCTTCGCGCCGTGCCGGATGATCCCACCGTGTTCCTGGTCGACGCCCGGGAGGAACCCGGGGACGTCCAGCAGGGTGATGATCGGAATATTGAAAGCGTCGCACATCTGGACGAAGCGTGCAGCTTTTTCGGATGCCTCGATGTCGAGGACCCCGGCGAGGGTCTGCGGCTGGTTGGCGACCAGTCCGACGACCTGGCCGTCGAGCCGGGCCAGGGCGCAGATGATGTTGCGGGCCCAGCGCTCGTGGATCTCCAGGTAGTCGCCGTCGTCGACGAGCTCCTCGATGACCTTGTGCATGTCGTACGGCCGGTTGCCGTCGGCGGGCACCAGGTCGAGCAGGACGTCGGAGCGCCGGTCGGCCGGGTCGGACGAGGCGACCTGCGGGGGGTTCTCCCGGTTGTTCTGCGGGAGCATCGAGATCAGATAGCGGACCTCGGCGATGCAGGTCTCCTCGTCGTCGTAGGCGAAGTGCGCCACGCCCGAGGTCTCCGCGTGCACATCGGCGCCGCCGAGGCCGTTCTGGGTGATCTCCTCACCGGTGACGGCCTTGACGACGTCGGGCCCGGTGATGAACATCTGGGAGGTCTCGCGGACCATGAAGACGAAGTCGGTCAGGGCGGGGCTGTAGGCCGCGCCGCCCGCGCAGGGGCCGAGCATCACGGAGATCTGCGGGATGACCCCGGACGCCTTGGTGTTCCGCTGGAAGATCCCGCCGTAGCCGGCGAGCGCGGAGACGCCCTCCTGGATACGGGCCCCGGCGCCGTCGTTCAGGGAGACCAGGGGGGCGCCCGCCGAGATGGCCATGTCCATGATCTTGTGGATCTTGGTGGCGTGGGCCTCGCCCAGCGCACCGCCGAAGATCCGGAAGTCATGGGCGTAGACGAAGACCGTCCGGCCCTCGACCGTGCCCCAGCCGGTGACCACACCGTCCGTGTACGGCTTCTTCGCCTCCAGGCCGAAGCCGGTGGCCCGGTGCCGCCTGAGCTGCTCCACCTCGTGGAAGGAGCCCTCGTCCAGCAGCAGCGCGATCCGCTCGCGCGCGGTCAGCTTGCCCTTGGCGTGCTGCGCCTCGGTCGCGCGGTCGCTGGGACCGCGCACGGCCCGCTCGCGCAGATCGTGCAGTTCGGCCACGCGTCCGCGGGCGTCGGCCGGCTCGCCGGTGGTCTCCTCGACAACGGTCATGCATCGACACTACGGACACCTACAAGAAAACTGCGCCGTTGACTCCGTACAGTCTCGGGCCGTTTCTCCTGTGAGGCTCGCACAGACGCGCTTGTCGGAGGGGAACAACCGCCAGCTTCGGGGCACTGTTGTTTGTGGAGGGCCCACAAGAAATTCAGCCCAGGGTCACCCGGCAGCGATGACCGGCGCCCGCGGTCCCCCCGTTCAGCCGCAGCCGAATGGACCCACCCGTGGCGAGGACGGTGATCCCGGGGTCGTGGTCGTCGACCCGGCGTACGGGGTGCCGCCACTCCACCTCGACCGGGCGTCCCGAGCGCTCCGGGTCGGCCAGCCGGAGGTCAGCGGTCCGGCCCTGGCCCCGGCGCCGGACCAGGACGCTCACCGGGCCGCTCGCGGTCAGCGGGCCCGCCGTCCCGGCCCGCCAGAAGTTGGCGGCGGTGACCCCGATGGCGGGGAGCGTCACGGCCTGGCGACCGGCGTCGTTGGCGAGCACGGTCAGCCGGGCGGGATCGGCGGCCCGGGCGGCGACCTCCGCGGCGCTCGCCCCGGGCATCAGCAGATAGACGTAGGAGGCGTCCACCGGATCGGTGCCGTGGTCCAGCCAGAGGGTCTGGTAGCGGCGCGTGGCCCGTTCGGCGGTACCGCCGGTGTTGATGTCGGCCCAGGCGCCCGTACGGTCCTCGCGGCGGCCGTGCAGCAGGTGCGTACCGCCGGGCAGGACCCAGCCGCCATGGCCCTCCAGATGGGCCCAGCGGGCCCCGTACCGCAGGCGGGCCCGGCCGTTCCCGCCCAGATTGCGGTTGTCGACCACGGTCTCGACGGGGACCCCGTCGGTACAGGTGATGCCCGCGCCGAGACAGATGACGGCGTCGTCGGCGCAGAACCAGGACTTGCGGGCGGTCAGGGTCGAGCCGAGGCCGCGCAGATGCTGGCCGACGGCGGCGTACGTCCCGTCGGTGACCCCGCCGACCCAGCGGACGGCGGGCCGCGGCTCGCCCCACTCGCCGCCCTCGTTGTCGGCCAGCCGCTTGGTGGAGACGGTGGTGCCGGGCATCCGGTAGGGGTCGACCGTGGGCCAGAACCAGTCGTCGTACTGGTCGCCGAGGGTGTGCTCGGGCCACCACAGGAGCATTCCGGCGCCGGTGTGCCAGCCGCGCGGGTGCTCGCCGTTGCCGCATTCGTAGTACGCGGTGCGGTCCGAGGCCATGGCGATGTTCGCGGTCCAGCCGGGCCTGCGGTGCACGGCCCGGTCCATGGCGGTGAAGAGGGTGTGGCCCACCGGCCGGGGCGCGGCGGGGACCGGGGCGGCGGCCGCGGCGGCCAGCCGGGCCAGCTCGGCGACGCCGTGCTGCGGGGCGGTGAGCAGGGAGCCGGTGGTGTCGCGGGCGGCCCAGCCCTTGATCAGCGCGTGCCAGCGGTCCCGGCGGGCGGCGGGGACGGTCCCGGCCAGCAGGGCGATCGAGGCGATCACGGCACGGCCGTGGTAGTGGTCGCCGCGGAGCACCCGGCGGTCGTCGTCCTTCAGCAGTCCGCGGCTGACGGCCCGGCCGCTGACGCTGTCCATGATCAGCCCGTTGTGGATCAGCGGCGCGAAGGCCCGTTCGACGCTGTCGGCGACCGTGTGCCGGGCCGGGTCGGTGACCTCCCAGGGGGAGCCGCCGAGCAGCGCGAGCAGTCGGCCGAGACCGTCGAGGAACACCTGGCCGTACGTGCCGGTGTAGGCGACCCGGGTGTGCTGGACGAACGATCCGTCGGCGTACAGGCCGTCGCCCTCGGTGACGTGGGGGAAGACGGGGGAGAGCGCGTCGCGGGCGAGGGCGAGCTTGGCGGCGGAGCGCCCGGCGACGCCCCGCAGGGCGACCGAACGGCACAGATCGACCCGGTTGGCCCCGGTGGAGACGCCGGAGTAGTCGCCGAGGAGGGCGTCGGGCACGAAGTGGTCCACGGCGGCGCAGGCGGCGTCCCGGCGCTCGGCCCCGAGCTGGTCGTGGAGGACGGCGACGAGGTCCATGAGCAGCCGGGGGCTGCCGATCCGCCACTCCCACCAGTTGCCCCAGACGGTGGTGCCGGGGTGGTAGACGAGGGCGCCGATGTGGTCGAGGCCGCGGAGGACGTCGGCGAGCGGTCCGGGGTCCGTACCGCCCCGGTACACGTACGCGCGGGCCATCGTCCACAGCCGGGCGTAGCTGCGGGTGATACCGGCGGGCGGGGCGGGCCGGATCAGCGGCAGATCGGGCCAGAGGGAGTCGGCCGCGGGGGTCATCGCGGCGCGATGGGCGGCGGCCAGGCGATCGATTTCGGCCAGTCGGGAGGCGTACGGCTCGGCGGCGGGGTCGTAGCCGTCGCCGAGGGCGATCTCCAGCCAGCGCCGCCGGAGGAGTCCGTACGGGTCACCGGGCTCGCGGCAGGGTCGCGGACCGGCTCCACCGGTCTGCGCGCGGGCCGGGCCGCCCAGCGCGAGGGGCAGCGCGGCGGTACAGGCGGCGGCGAAGGTCCGGCGGGACCAGTCCGCCGGGCGGGCCGGCGGACATGCCGGCGGGTGGGCTGACGGGTGGGCCGGTGGGTGGGACATCAGGGCCTCCTGGGGCGGGACGCGACGGGAGGTGCCGTCTGGGGGTCGAGGTCGTGCCTGGTGGATCTCGCCGGGCCGACAACGGTCGCGGCACCGATACTGGAAGCGCTCGCGGCGGCCGTCCCGGCCCGCATGGGGCGTGGCCGCGAACCGCGTCGAGGCGCTTCATCCCCACCCCTCCCCTGAATGTTGAAGATTCAACGGAATAGGTCTACAGTGGCAGTCGTTGAAGCTTGAACAACCACCCCCGTCCCCCTCCAGGAGTTCGTCATGGGCATCTTCAATCGCAAGAACGACGCGTCCGGCACCGAAGCCACCCCGGTGGACCCGGCCCTCGCGGCGCTGACCGGCACGTACACGATCGACCCCGCGCACAGCCGGATCGGCTTCACCGTCCGCCATGCCATGGTCACCAATGTCCGCGGCGGCTTCGACGACTTCGAGGGCGAGCTGAACCTCAACGGCAGCGACCCGGCCGACTCCAGCGCCGCCATCGATGTCAAGATCGCCAGCATCGACACCGGGATCGCGGACCGCGACACCCATCTGCGCAGCGGCGACTTCTTCGAGGCGGACAAGTTCCCCCTGATGACCTTCCGCTCCACCCACGCGGAGCAGTCCGGCGGCGACGACTACCGGATCGTCGGCGATCTGACGATCAAGGACGTGACGCGTCCGCTCACCATCGACCTGGAGTTCAACGGCGCCGCCACCGACGTCTACGGGAACCAGCGCGTCGGCTTCGAGGGCAGCGCCACGATCCTGCGCTCCGAGTGGGGCCTGACCTGGAACGCGGCCCTCGAGACCGGCGGTGTGATGGTCAGCGACAAGGTGAAGCTCACCCTCGACATCTCCGCGATCAAGAAGAGCTGACCCCGCCGCCGGGAGCACCGGCGAGCCCGCCACGGCGACGGCCCGGGCGGCATCCGTATCGGACACCGGTACGGGCGCCCACCGGGCCGTCGCGGTGCGTGCGGCCCCGGGTCGTCCCTTCCGGATGACCCGCGGTCAGCCCCGGGTCGACCCCTCCGGCGTGAGCCGCCCCCGCCGCTCCGCTCCCGCGGCGCCGGTGCCGGTGCTGGTGCCGGTGCCGGCCCGGACCAGCGACGGCTCCACGGGCCCCGCGGCCCGGCCGTCCTCGGCCGCCGCCGTCGCGTCCCCGGCCGATTCCCCCGGGACGTCCATCACCGCGTCCATCGCCACATACGCCTCCACCAGCGTGTCCCCGTCCAGCCGGCCCGCCCCCACCCAGGCCAGCACCCGGTGCAGCCCGTCGAGATGGACCAGGCCCTCCCGGACCACCAGCCGCTCGTAGTCCGCCCCCGGGATGGCCCGGGTCGACAGATACAGCGGGCCCATCGGGCCCTCGGCGTGGTGGTCGAGCTTGGCGGCGCACACCGGGTTCCCGGCGGCGTACTCCGCGCCCAGCTCACGGATCCGGGCGGCGACGACCCCGACCGACGCCCCCTCGGGCGGGATCAGCTCGATCGCGCCGTACTCCCCCATATGCCACGGCAGGACGATCTCCAGTACGTCCGAGTGGTCGAGCAGGACGTGGTACCAGCGCCCGAGGCTGAGCTGGGCGTGGCAGAGGTTCTCCTCCGCGTCGTCATTGGTGTTGTACGCCTCGTCGGGGACGTAGGGGTTGTCGCGGACGAAGGTCGTCAGCACGCGCTCGAAGGGGACGGGGGCGAGGACTCTCATCGGGTGCGCCTCTGTTCGTACCGATGCCCGAAGGCCGTGTGATGGACCGCGCCGCCGGACAGGGAGAGCTTCCCGCGGACCGGGGAAACACCGGATCTCCGGGCGGCCGGGCCGACCGAAAGAACTGGAGCAAAAGCAGCAAACCCGATGAACACGGAAAACAACCCCCTGAGAGCGTCGAGCCGCCAGATTAATTGCGCATGAACAATTGGGGAACGTATCCCCGGTTCTTTCTGCCACACGCGGAGTTCCCGGACAATGGCCGACTTTAACCGATGCCAACCGATGCCCGGCGGCGGTACCGGGAACTCCGGACGCTACCCGGGTCCCCCTGGGGCGACGGCCGCACGGCCGGGGAGCCGTAGGGATCCGGGGAGGGGATCCGGGGGATCCCCGGGGATCAGAAGCCCCCGCCGAAATCACCACCACCACCGCCGAAACCGTCACCGCCTCCGAAACCACCACCGCCTCCGCCGTCACCGCCGAAGTCCGAGGGGTTGAAGTCGGTTCCCGAGTAGTCACCGCCCGAGAATTCTCCGCCACCGTATTCATCGGCATATGCCGGTGTCGCGAGCATCCCGCCCAACAGGGTCCCCGCGAGGAGTGCCGGAAGAATACCGCCCGCGAAATATCCCCCGGCCCAGGGGCCGTACGCGGGACCCGCCTCCCAGTACGGGCGGCGGCCCCCGTCCTCGGTCGCGACCGTACGGGCCATCGGCTCCCGGCCGTCCGCCAGCCGGGCCGCGTCCGCGGCGCACACCGGCACCGGCCGGGGCGCGCCCCGGCCGTCCGGGGCCCACTCGGTGTCGGTGACCGACGGGCCGTGCCGCGGATCGAAGAAGCACGGCGGGCGGCGCTCGGGCGGCGGGCGGCCCGTACGCCGGGCGTCGAGCACCGCGAGGGAGAAGCGGCCGTCCTCCAGCGCCCGGGTCGCACCGGTGACATCGGCGGGCCGTCCGGCCGCCGCGATCAGGCTCTTGGCCCGTTCGTAGGAGTCGAGGGCGCGCTCGTAGTCGGCCCGCATGGCGTCGTCGGCACCGGGCTCCGCTGGGTGGAAGTCCAGCCGGTCCAACTCCTCGCCGTAGGCCGTGATGTCCTCGTCGACGACCACCCGGAGCCGGTCGAGCGCGGCCCGCTCCGCCGCCCGCTTCCGCCGGCGGTTGCGCCGCAGCACGGTGTAGCCGCCGACGCCGCCCGCGACGAGCAGCGCGCCGACGGTGATCAGGGGCACGATGTTCATGCTCCCGGCGCCGCTCGCGGACCAGGAGTCGGGGGCGTGGCCGCGCAGCTGCGGCAGGGTGAGGTCCACGAAGGCGTTCAGCTGGGTCGCGGCGGACGGAGCGGCGGACGACGCGGTGGGGGTCCGTACCGCGTCCACCGCGTTGTTCACGGCCCGGGGCGCGAGTACGGAGGCGTCGGCGCCCGCGTCGAATCCGTCGCCGAGCCGGACGGCGTACAGACCGGTGACGCCCGTCTCGCTACGGATCGTCCGCAGCACGCTGCCCGGGTCGAAGTCCGGGGTGTCGGGCAGGACCGCGACGAAGAGGGGCTTGTCCGCGTCCCTGATCCGGTCCGCGAGCGCGTCGGCGTCCCGCGCGGAGAGCTGCGAGGCCGCCCGGGGGTCGATGTACACGGGGCCCTCCCGCAACGCCGCCGCGGCCGCGCCCGTGCCCGCGGTGGGAGCCGCCGATGCCGCGCCGGCGCCCAGGGGCCCGAGCACCAGCAGCACGCTCGCGAGCAGCGCGAACAGAAGGCGAGCGATACGGGCGGCGGTGACCGCCCGTGGGCGGTTCCTCATGCTTCGACGCTAACGGACGGCCCTTGGTGTGTCTTGTTGGCTGGTCGTTGCTCGAGGACCCTGCGGGCCCTTGCTGTGCGCGGGTTGGTCGTACGGCCCCGGGGTTACCTCCTCGCCATCGGCGGAACCCGGGCCCTCGGAAACACTGACCGCTGCACCCCGCCGACGGCTGCGGGGGCAACCCCGCACCCGCCCTCCCCACGCACACGGACATGCACCCCTCAGCCCGAGACCATTGAGAGGCGCCCCGCCCGGAGATGCCTTTAGGTGCGAGCCTTCGCAAGGGCGTCGGACCGGGTATCCAGGGGCGCGAGGAACTGCGCGACAAGCCACCCACCGGGTCGCGGCCCGAAAAACACCTGCGGCGCC
>NZ_JBHYZV010000039.1:0-27509 GCF_042753905.1 Streptomyces sp. NPDC059248
ACCTCCTCTTACAATCTTTTTTAAGTTTTGTTTGGGGGTTTTTTTTTTTTTTTAATCCCCCCGCCGCGTGGGTGGGGGGGTTTTTTTGTGGGGGGTTGGTGGGGGGGGGGGGCCGGGCCGCGGCCCCCCCGCGGCGCACCACCCCGACTCCCCGTCCCAGGAGACGTGCCATGGCGAAAGACCCCGATCCGGACACCGGCAAGCTGAGTATGGACAAGGCCGGTCTGCAGGCGTTTCTGCGCGACCGTGTCGAGCCGTTCCAGGAGGACCTGCGCAAGATCGCCCTGGACGATCCGACGTTCGGCCCCTCGATGGGCAAGCTGATCGGGGACACGGACTACTCCGGCAAACACGACTTCGCCACCTATGGCTCGTCGCGTCCCCTGATGATCGGGCTGATGCTCAAGGAGGAGCATCTGCACGGCAAGGGGCTCGCCCTCAATCAGGCGATCGGCAAGTCGGCCGACCGGCTCACCGAGATCTACGAGGAGCAGACCGGGCTCTTCAAGGACCTCGCCACCAATCTCGAATCCAGTATCGAGACGCTGTTCGGCACCCAGGCGAACAATCTGACCGGCATCGACGGCCAGGACTTCCTGGACGTCTTCGAGGACGTGGAGTCCCGGCTGAACGGTGACCAGAGCGGCGGGAGCGGAGGCGGGGGCAAAGGCGGCGACAAGGACGACTGACCGCCGCCGCACCGGGGCCCTCCCCCGTACATCCGTACATCCGTACGTCTGTAGGCCCGTACCGTCCCGACCCGATGCCCGGAGATCCCCCTCGTGGCCGAGAACGTCGTGTACCCCGCCAACTCCGTCGACGACTACTGGCACACCGCCGTCCAGGTGCTCACGGGCTATGTCATGCCCAAGCGCGAGACCCTGTTCGGCTCCCTGGTGGGCAATGACTCGATTCCCCTGATGCGGGTGGAGTTCTCCGACCACGACGGGGAGCCGTCCAACGCCATCGTCGACGCCGTGGACGACCTGGAGTGGCGGACGGAGAACTCCGGCTGGCGGGTGGAGAACACCGACTTCGTGATCCCGTTCTACTCGGGCAAGGGCGGGCCGATCGCCGAAGCCGCGGTGGACACCAAGGTGAAGATGAAGAAGGCCCGGATCACCCTGCTCGGCACCTCGGGCACCGATGACGCGCCCGCTGGCGGTGTCGTCCAGGGCGGGGAGTTCAAGAGCGGCCTCGGCAAGGACTTCCAGGGGCAGAGCAAGGACACGGTCTGGAGCAACAAGGCGCTCGCCCAGTACAGCTACGGCGGCGGAAAGGCGCTGGAGCAGTTGCTGCACCACAGCAGCACTCTGCACTTCAGCTGGAACGACCTTCCGGTGCACGACGCGGACGCGGTCGATCTGGAGTCCTTCACCCGCAACGCCCAGGCGTTCGACCGGGTGGCCCAGTTCTTCGCGGCCCGGCTGCGGGAGCTGAAGGACTGGGAGTACGACCTCGGGAAGCAGGAGGCGGCCTGGAAGGGCCAGGCCGCCGGGGTGTTCAAGGACCTCGTGCACGGTCTGGTACGCACCTACGAGTCGTACAGCAAGCAGTTCCCGGTCTCGGGGACCGTCAACTCCACATACGGGAACGATCTGCGGGGCTTCCGCGGCGATGTCCTGGCGGCCGCGACCAAGCTCCACGGCAAATGGGACACCTGGCAGCTGCTGACCGGCAATCCGCTGCGCTGGCTGCACGATGTCCTGCTGGACCTCACCGACCACATCTGGCGCCACAACATCACCAAGGTCCGATACAAGCCGACCTACAGCCCGCGCGGATACAGCCTCACCGGCTACCACTACGTCAAGTACGAGGGCTTCTCGGGCGCGGTCAGTCCCTACGGGATGCTGGAGCAGAAGGACACCTGGAAGAAGATCGGCGAGGAGGCCGTCCGGCGCTGGCAGCAGTCCGTTCAGGACGTCCTGTCCGCCGCGGGCAAACAGGCCCTCATCGATGTCGAGAACGCCTTCAACGGCCAGAAGTTCCCCGAGAAGGTGACCACCGTCTCGATCGATCTGGCCAATCAGCTCGCCAAGGACCAGGCCGCCCGGGACCGGGCCGAGGCGTTGAAGGCGAAGGCGGACGCGGAGGAGAAGCTCCGGCTGGCCAAGGAGGAGGCCGACCGCAAGGAGCACGCGGCCGAGGAGAAGGCACGCCTCGCCAAGGAGGAGGCCGACCGCAAGCAGCGGGAGGCCGAGGAGCGGGCCCGGCTCGCGCAGGAGGAAGCCGAGCGCAGGCAGCGCGAGGCGGAGCAGCGCGCGGAGCAGCGGCAGCTGGAGGCTGAGGAGCGGGCCCGCCGTGCGCAGGCGGAGGCCGAGGCGAGGCAGGCGGAGAAGGAAGCCGAGCAGGAGCGCAAGCAGGAGGAGAAGGAACGGGAGGCGGAGGCCGAACAGGCCGAAGCCGAACAGAAGCAGGAACAGAAGGAAGCCGAGCAGCGGCAGAAGCAGGCCGAGCAAGAGGCGAAGCAGGAGCAGAGGCAGGCCGAGCAGGAGGCCGAACAGGCCGAGGCCGAGCGGCGGGCCGAGGAGAAGCAGGCGGAACAGGAAGCCAAGCAGGAGCAGAAGGAGCGGGAGGCCCAGGACCGGCAACTGCTCCTGATGAACCAGTCCCGCGCCGATCAGCAGCGGCAGCGCGAGGAGCAGGAGCGCAAGCAGGCGGAAGCCGAGGCGAAACAGGCCGAGCAGGAAGCCGAACAAGAGGCGAAGCAGGCCGAGGCCGAGGCCAAGCAGGCGGAGAAGGAAGCCGAGCAGGAACGGAAACAGGAGGAGAAGGAACGGGAGGCGGAGGCCGAACAGGCCGAAGCCGAACAGAAGCAGGAACAGAAGGAAGCCGAGCAGGAGCGGAAGCAGACCGAGGCCGAGCAGCAGCGGATCCGTACCGAGTCCGAGTACAAGGCCGAGCAGGAGGAACAGCGGCAGGAGGCCGAAGAGCGGCGGGCCGAGGCCGAGGCGAAACAGGAGCGCAAGGAAGCCGAGCAGGAAGCCCGGCAGGAACAGCTCCGCGCCGAACAGGAACAGAAGCAGGCCGAGGCCGAGGCGAAACAGGAGCGCAAGGAAGCCGAGCAGCAGGCCCGGCAGGAACAGCTCCGCGCCGAACAGGAACAGAAGCAGACCGAGGCCGAGGAGCGTGCCGAGCGGCAGTTGCGGGACTTCGGCCGGGACGTCGATCCGGGTTCCGGCGCCCCGGGTCGGGGCGGGCCCGACGCCCCGGTACCCGACGGGCTGCGGCTGCCCGACGGCGCCGGTTCCGGCACCATCACGCTCAATCCCGACGGCTCGGTCACCACGGACTACCCCGACGGCTCGTCCCGCACCATCGATCTGCCGGGCGGCGAGGTGGTCACCACCCGGCCGGACGGCTCCACCGTCATCGACACCCTGCGGCCGGGCGACTCGATCACCAACCCCGACGGCGGCGTCACCCGGCTCGGTGAGGACGGCAGCCTCACCACCACCCTGCCCGACGGATCCCGCAGCGTCCTCGACCCCGACCGGGGGACGCTCACCAACGATCTGCCCGACGGCACCAGGGTGACCACCCCCATCGACCCGGGCGAGACGCTCCCCACCCAGTTGGGCGGCGGCTCGACCTCGTCGGGCGGCGGAGCCCTCTACTCGCCCGACTACTCCGGCGGCGGTTACGAGGAGGAGTTGTACGACCGCGTCCCCGAGTCCGGGGGCGGCACGGGCGGCGGGGGCGGCAACTACGGCATGGGCGGCGGCAGCGGCGCGGGGATGGGCATGCCGATGCTCCCCATGGGCACCCGGATCAACGGCGGGACCAGCGGCGGCGGCGCCGAGGGCGAACGCGTCCGCGGGGTGGTCGACGACGGCAGGCCGGTCACCACTCGGCACAGCCGGGGCGGACGGGGGCAGGACGAGGTCTCGGCCGCGGGCCGCGGCTCGCTGGCCACGGCCTCCGGTGGAATGCCGTTCATGCCGCCGGCGGGTGGCGGCGGTGCCGGTCAGCAGACCGAGAGCGGCGACCGCGAGCGGACCTCCTGGCTGGACGAGGACGAAGACGTCTGGGGTACGGACGAGGGCGGCGCCCCCGCCGTCATCGGGCGCTGAACCGGTGCGCGGGACTACCGGGATACGGGACCACCCCGGAATCGGGACTTCGGAGGACGAGAGATGAGTGAACCCATCCGGGAGCGGCTGGCCGAGGCGGTGGCCCGGCTGGAGCGGACCCAGCGGGCCGTGGCCGACGCCGAACGGCGGCTGCGCGGTGCCGCCGTGACCGTACGGTCCGGGGACCGCAGCGTCGAGGTCACCGTCAACGCCCAGGGCCAACTGGCCGATCTGCGGTTCCTCGACGGCAAGTACCGCACGATGGGCGCCGCCCAGCTCTCGGCGGCGGTGATCGAGGCGGCCCGGCAGGGGCAGGCGGAGATGGCCCGTACGGTGCTCGACACCTTCCAGCCGCTCTCCGAGACGGTCGGCGACCAGCCGCGGATCGAGGGCTCCGGGGTCGACTGGGGCGAGGTCTTCGGTCCGCTGCTGGACTCCGCCGAGCGGGGCCCGGCCGGCGCCGGGCGGGGCGGCGCGAGCGACCGGCTGCGCGACGAGATCACCGAGGACGGCGAGGAGGGGGCGCCCGTGCCCCGTCCCGGGGACCGGAAGAAGGGGCACTGACACTGATGAGTTACGGACACGGACCGTATTTCGAGGCGGACCCCGCCCGGCTGTCGGCGTTCATCTCCGAGGCCCGGACGCTGGCCAAGCGGCTCAAGGGGGTCGCGAACGACTTCCCGGCGGCGGTGGCGCCGACGTCGATGTGGTACGGCGTGAACGACGAGTACGCCCAGGAGGCGGGCCCGCAGGCGGACCGCGAGTACCAGTACGTCCTGGACGGGCTGAATCTGGTCGCCGAGGGCTTCGACGGCTCCGTCGAAGGCCACTTCGCGGCGCTGCGGAAGATCAACTCCACCCAGTCCGAGAATCTGGACGACATCGGCCGGCTGGGGAACGGGCCCGACCCGGTGGGCGGGGGCGGCGGCGCGGGTGGCGGAAAGCACTGACCGTTGATCCCCGACAGTATCGAGTTCCCCGAAGAGGCCCGCTACATCCTCTTCGTCCTGCTCGGCGAACTGCCGTTGCAGGCGTCGTCCGACATGGCGTTCTCCAGCTCCATTCCCTATGACGACAAGTCGGCGCAGGTCCTCGATCTGCGGAGTGAGATCACCGATCTGCTGAACAAGGTCGACGGGGCGCTGCCGCCGCAGGTCGCGGCCAGTTTCAAGGAGGCGCTGGCCCCGCTGACCGGTGCGGGCGGCCAGGATCTGCTCGGGGAGCTGGCGGAACAGATCAACCAGGTCTCGGGCAACCGGATCAAGCAGTCCCAGAAGATCATGGAGTCCAAGTACGAGATCATCGCCGAGGCCCTGATCCTGCTGGCCGAGCTGGCGGTCATCGCGGCGCTCTCGTTCTTCACCGGCGGTCTGTCGTTCAGCCAGGCCGCCACCGCCAAGGCGCGCACGACGGTGGCGGTGCTCACCATCATGCAGCGGCTGCTCAATCAGACCAATCTGCTGCCGGCGCTGAGCGAGGCGTTGCAGGAGGCGCTGACCACGCTCGCCGTACGGCTGGCGATGCTCACCCTCAACGACGGCCCGCGCCGCCCCGACGGGATCGACGGCCGGGACATCCTGAAGTCCCTGGCGGTGGGCGGTCTCGCCGGATTCTTCGGCTCCGGCATCTCCGATCTCATCGGCGACATCTTCAAGAGGCAGTTCCGGAACTTCGGCGACAACAAGTGGGGTGTCTTCGGCGGAGACGTCTTCCGCAACGCGGCGAGCGAGGGCCCGAGTGAGGCTTTCGCCGAGTTCCTGGTGAACGGACTCTTCGACAACCGCTGGAAGTTCGATCTCCTGTCGATGGCGGGCGGCAGTCTCAGCGCCGTCACCGAGATGATCCTCAGCGGTGCCCTGGACCAGATCGCCAAGAATCTCAACAGCAAGTTCTTCGACGGCCGGAACGTCTTCACCACCTACAACCCGCCGCCGGGCCCGAACACCGTTCTCGGCGGCGGGGGCGGCAACGCCGTCGTCCACACCCCGAAGACCACACCGGGCACCACCGTCACCACGACGTCGTCCGACGGTCCCCCGCCGCCACGCGATCACTCGTCGCCGCCGCCCGTACCGCCCGTGCCGCCCGTGCCGGTCCGCACCGCCGTACCGCCGGTGGTCGTCCCCCCGCCGGTCTCCGGCCCGCCGACGCCGGTCGACATCCCGTTTCCGGAGCCGCTGACCGGCGGGATCGACCCGTTCCGCACGGACGGCCCGCCGCCGGGCGGCATCTCGCCGTACGCCTCCGGGGGCGGGACCGGCAGCCGCGACACCCCACTCGTCACCCCGCCGCTGCTCGCCCCCGCCCCCGGCCCCGGCGCCACGACCTCGCCCGTCACGACCCCGGTATCCCCGTCCGGGGCCGATCGCGGCACCACCACGCCGTCGTCGGCCGCGCCCGCCACCGGGGGGCGCTCGGACGGGCCCGGCTCGCGCGGGCTGCGGCCGGACACCCTCGGCGAGCACACCCCGCCCGGCTCTTCGCGTACCGGACCCGACCGCCCGACCGGGGAGTCCACGGACAACGGACGCCGCGCCGAACCCGCCCAGCGGCAGCAGACGCCTGACGGCTCCCCGCGTGACGGCTCCCCGGAGGACAACCCCACCCCGGACGGCACCGGAACCGGCACCGGCACCGGCCCTTCCGTCACCGCACCGCCCGTCCCGCAGTCGCCGATCACCGATCCGGTCCGGCCCGAGCAGTGGCGGTCCCGCCAGGACGCGGCGCCCGCCGACGTCGTACGGACCGGGATACCGGCCGCCCCCGAGACCGACAGGGCCGACGCGTCGGTGGAGAACCGCGAGTCCACCACCGTCGACACCGAGGTGCGGCGAGTCCGGGCCGACGACGGCCGTTGGGTACGCGCCCTCTCGCTCGACGTCCCGATCCGCCCGGGCCCCGGCCTCACGGGTCCCACCGGGGTCGACCTCGACGATCTGCGGGAGCGGGTACGCGTCCTGCTGGACACGGAGGTCAATCACGGCCTGCCGCTGCCGCGCTCCGGCGACCAGCTCCATGTCGACCTCTCCGTACTGATCGCCCCGAACGCCGCCGACGCCGTCGAGATCTCCGCCACGGACCATCCCGCCCCCTCCTCCCAGCAGCACATCCGGCTGTACGGCGACGATCCCGGGCTCACCCCCGCCGAGCGCGAGCGGCGCCGCGCCGACAACGCGGTCACCGTCCTGAGCCAGTTGCTCCGCCGCGCGGGCCTCACCCCCACCGCCGACCCGGCCGGCGGCCCGCTGATCACCCCCGAGGCGCTGCGGACCGCCGAGTCCGTCACCGATGCCGTCACGGCGGCCGGGCCGGAGACCGTTCCTCCCGTCGTCCGCCCGTCCTTGGAGTCCGAAGGACCCGACCTCGGACCGAGCCGACCGCTCCCGACCTCGTCCGACGCCCCGGACCGGATCCGGACGGCCACCCGACCTGATGTCCCGCGTCCACTCGTCACGGCCCTGGCCCTGCCGTCCGAGCCGGACTCCGACAGCAACAGCGACAGCGACCCGGAGTCCGAGTCCGAACAGCCGCAGTCGCAGTCAACGGGGGTGATCGTCAAACCCCACCCCGACTACATGCTGGCCGTGGGATCCGGTGTCGGCCGGCTGCTCCACAGCATCGGCTATCCGGCGCTACTGGCCGGTGACGCGCGCGCCCGGGTCCAGTTCGGCAATCCCCGCCCGCTGCTGACCGTGGACTTCGAGCTGGTCGCGACCGGTCTGCCCGCCGTCGACGACCTCCGCCGGGAGCTGGAGCGGCTGCCGGGAGACCCGGTCGTCACCTTGCCCCGCCGGAACCGGGCCGGGGCCTTGCTCCTGACGGTGAACGGAGTCGATATCCGGATCACCGTCGGCACCCCGCCCACGGGCTTCGCCACGGCTCCCGGCTTCACCCTGCCCGCACCGGCCGATTCCCTCGCCCGCACCGCCCTCGCCCTGGCCACCGCGCCCGACCGGACATCCCGCGAAGAGACCCTCTTCGATCTGCTGTGGGCGCTCGGCGGCACCCCCGCCGAAGGGCCCCGGGCCGCCGGCCTCCTCCGGCTCGTCGAGGACGCCTACCGGACCGCCGCGCCTCCCGGGGCCGCCCCCACCGTCGCCGTACAGCTGAGTGAATTGCTCGACGCCGCCCTGGACCCCGACAACCTGCACCACCACGAGGTGCTCTGGGCCGACAACGAAGCCTCGGACGACGACGAAGAGCGGCTGGTGGACGCGTTGACCGCGCTCGCCGCCGAACTGCGTGTCCTGCCGCAGGTCGTGGCCGACCCGGTCCGGACCCTCACCACCCGGCTGCCCGGCATGTCCGAGGGCAAGCGCACCCACGCCATCGCCCAGCTCACCCCGGACCACCGCGAACGGCTGGCCAACAGCCCCGCACTCGTCGACGCGCTGCGCGACACCCTCACCCCGGCCGAGTTCGCCACCACCGCCGCCGACCTGATCATCCGGATCCCGGACGGGGTCCATCAGCCGGTCTCCGCCCGCGAGGCCGCCCGTGAGCAGGTCGCCCGGCTGCTGCGCGACCCGGATGTCACGGCCCGGCTGGTGAAGCTCGGCTCACGCGTCGTGGTGGTGCCCCGGGACCGGCCCGTGACATCCCTGGACGCCTTCAAGGAGTTGGAGCACCGGACCGGGTCCGACGGCCGGTGCTTCCACACCATGCGCGGCGTGGCCACGCTGCACGCCGCCGTGAGTGAGGAGAACCTGCTCGGCGAGCACACCACGATCGGCGGGGTGAAGCATCTCCCCGACGGCTATTCGGCCACGTTCCACGAGGTCTCCCATATCGTCCACCGGGTCGGTCTGGACTACGGCGACCTCGGACTGATCAACCACGCCTACCAAGCCACCTCCGCCCTGGGCGCGGCGGGCGCCTGGCCCGACGGCGCGCTGTACGCCCGCGACCCGAGGACCGGCCTGCGCAGGGGTCCCAACTACAGCAGCCTCAACCAGTACGAGTTCTTCGCCCAGCTCACCAATGTCTATCTGCGGGCCAACACGGGCAACGACCCCGTCACCGGGGCGCCGCGCGAGAACGGCGGCCCCGAGTGGGTGGAGGCGAAGCACCCCGCCCTGTACGCCCTGATGCGACGGCTGTACGGCCCCGGCCCCGCACGCCCCTTGAAGGTCAACCCGGTCGTGGCGACCCAGGGCATGAACGAGGGACTGGCCCACGCCCGCGCCCTGCTGAACGACGACGGCGACGGCATCGACAACGCCGCCACCGGTCCGGACAGTGACCTCGATACGGACTCCGACTCCGACTCGGACTCCGGTACGAACTCCGGCGGCCCGGGGCCTGTACCGGGTTCCGGCTCCCGTCGAGCCGGGATGTATCCCCCTCTCGCCGTGCCGACCCCGTCGGCGGGCCTGACCGTCCCGCCGCACCCCGACCCCGTACTGGAGGTCGGACAGTACGTCGCCCTCGCCCTGCACGGCCTCGGCCGTCCCGCGGTGCTGGCCGGTGCCGCGCGCGGTGTGGTGCAGTTCGACAACCCCCGCCCCCTGAACGCCGTGGACTTCCGGGTGTTCTCCGCCGGGCCGCCGTCGGCCGACGACCTCCGCGCGGCACTGGAGCGCGAGCTGCCCGACGCGCAAATCCATCCCCTGCCAGCCCCGGACGACGGCGGGACCGTCGTCGCCCTCTCGGTGGACGGTGTCACCGTCCGGATCGCCGTCGGCGACCCGCCCGCCGCCACCGTCACGGCCGATGGCTTCACCCTCCCCGCACCGGCGGATTCCGTCGCCGACGCCGCGCTCGCCCTGGCCACCGGAACCGACCGGGACCTGCGCGACCGGGACCTCCTCGATCTGCTGTGGGCGCTCGGCCGCACCCCCGCCGAAGGCCCCCGGGCCGCCGCGCTCCTGCGGTCCGCCGGGGACGCCTACCGGACCGCCGCGCCTCCCGGGGCCGCCCCCGCCCTCTCCGTACGGCTGAGTGAGCTGCTCGACGCCGCCCTGGATCCCGGCGCCCTGACCGGGCACGAGGAGATCTGGACGGCGCTCGGGGTCGACGAGTCCGACCTGCCGGGGTTGCGGACCGAGTTGGCCGCGCTCGCCGCCGAACTGCGTGTCCTGCCCGAAGTCGTCGCCGATCCGGTCCGGACCCTCGCCACCCGGCTGCCCGGCATGTCCAAGACGGAGCGCACCCACGCCATCGCCCGGCTCACCCCGGACCACCGCGAACGGCTGGCCAACAGCCCCGCACTCGTCGACACGCTGCGCGACACCCTCACCCCGGACGAGTTCGCCACCACCGCGGCCGACCTGATCATCCAGATTCCGGACGGGGTCCACCAGCCGGTCTCCGCCCGCGAGACGGCGCGGACCGAGATCGCCCGGCTGCTGCGCGACCCGGATGTCACGGCCCGGCTGGTCAAGGGCGGCTCACGGGTCGTGGTGGTGCCCCGGGACCGGCCCATGACGTCCCTGGACGCCTTCAAGGACCTGAAGGGCCGGACGACCGAGGACGGCAGGTCCTGGGACGACGTCCGCGGCATGGGCCGGCACACCGCCGCCGTCACCGAGGAGAACCTGCTCGGCGAGCAGCCCGAGACCGGCGACGAGGAACCCTACGAAGACGGCTACTCGACAACGCTCCACGAGGTCGCCCACACCCTCCATCTGCACGTCCTGGACTCCGCCGACCGCCGGTCGATAACCGACGCCTTCGAGGCGACCGACGCGCTGGGCGAGGCGGGTGCCTGGCCCGACGGCGCCCTTTACGGGTACGACGAGGACGGCGAGCGCAGCCTGCCCAACTACAGCAGCCTCAACGAGAACGAGTTCTTCGCCCAGCTCACCAATGTCTATCTGCGGGCCAACAAGGGCACCGACCAGTTCACCGGACTGCCCCGCAACAACGGCGGCCCGGAGTGGGTGGAGGAGCACCAGCCCGGGCTCTACCCCCTGCTGCGGCGGCTGTACGGCCCCGGCCCCCGGCGGCCCTCGCCGGTCAACCCGGTCCACGCCACCGGGGCCCACAACGAGGCGCTGGCCCGCGCCCGCGCCCTGTGGGACGTAGCCGAAGGCGAGCCGGGCGACGGGAGCGACGCTTACGAGGACATGCGTGAGCTGTGGGAGGGACCCACCGGCGGTAACGCGGTGCCGCAGCACCCGGACGCTCCGCCAACCGCCCCGGGCGGCGGACGGAGGAAGTACACGGCGGTACGCGCCCTGTGGCACGCCGCCACGGGCAGCCATCAGCCGCAGCCCCATCCGGAGATCCCGGCCCCCGCGGCGGGCGGTCGGCGGAAGAAGTACGGGGCGCGCGCCCTGTGGCACGCCGCCACCGGCGGCCCCCGGCCGCAGGGCCCCGCGGCGGCCCCGCCGTCCCCCGCTCGGCAGACCGCTCGACCGACCGCGCCCGAACCCCCCGCGCTGCCCGTGCTGCCCGAGCTGTCCCCCTACGCCCGTTCGTACGGCGAGCGTCACGACGGCCGGATCGGGCTCGTCCTCTTCGAACGCACCCCGCGAGCCGTACTCGACGGTCTGTACCGGCAGATCACCGACGCCCTCGGCATCCCCGACGGCACCCCGGACGCCGACGCCGTACGGTCCCGGCTCGCCGGACTGCTGACGGCCGAGGACATCGAGGAGCACCGGCCGCGGCTGCGCGACAGCCGGGGCCACCGGATCACCGTGCGCCACGAGGGCCGGGACCGTACCGTCGACATCCGGCTGGCGCACCGTAACGCCCGGCACTCTCCTCGATACCACGGCGCCGGAAACCTCACCCCGCCCGACGCCCAGGTGGAGCGCCGGGCCGAGGGCAGCCAGGGGCATACCGCCGCCGAGAGCTGGGGCACGTACCGCACCGTCACACTGCCGTGGTCGCTGAACCACCAGGTCGCGTCCGGACCCCTCCGCCTGGGCGATATCAGCGTCACCACCAGCCTCACCCACAACCAGCTGACCCAGACCCTCACCGTCGGCGAGACCTTCCAGATCAACAGCAAGCACTTCGCGAAGGAACCGGCCCGTCCGCTCGATCTCGACGGGCTGTGGCAGATCCGGGTGGACGCCCCGGGCGAAACCCACGGCCAGTGGTCGCCCGAACGCTCCCACGGGCCGCTCACCGGCTGGTTCCCCGAGCACCGTGCCGTCGGCGACGGCACGGGACCGGCCGGGCTGCCCGAACCCGGGCCGCTGGACGATCTGCCGCTGTGGGGTGTGGAGTCGCTGGCCCATCCGGGCCGGCTGCGCTCCGAAGTGCTCGCCGAACCGGACTTCGCCGAGCTGCGGAACCTCGGCCCCGGCTCCGCCCGCGCCCTGGACGACTTCTTCGCGGAACTCTTCGGGCGCGGCACCGCGTTGCCGCAGACGGACGGCGGGGTCTTCTCGCCGGTACTCGCCGACTCCGACGACAACGCCGTCGGTGTGCTCCAGCTCATCGCCCGGTTCACCCCGGGCCGTCCACTGCTGCGCGCCCCCGACGACAAACTCTCCCTGGAGGTCTTCCTCGGGCGTGGTACGTCCCTGGAGCAGTCCGCGCAGCTCAGCAGCGGTATCGGGGTGGATGTCGCGGGAGGCCCCACCTTCACCCCGGGCCGCGGACCCGGCGAGACCGGCACCGAACCCCGGTTCTCGATCGGACTGCTGGGCCGCTTCGGCGGCGCCTGGAAGGTCGACGAGAACCTGATCGGGACGGCCAATGTGACGCTGTCGCACGGCGGCTTCACCACCGGCGGCCAGCTGCTGACCCCCGCCGGGGTCGTCTACGAGGTCGTTCTGCACCGGGCGGGCGGCGGCCGGACCGACGCCGCCTTCGGCCCCTGGCAGGACGGGGTGGAGCTGCTGATGCCGTCCCGCGCCACCATGACGGGGCACCGGCCGGTGGGCGACGAGATAAGGGCGCTGTCCGCACGGCTGGAGCGGCTCGACAGCATCGGGCCCGGCGAGCTGCCGTTCCGGGTCGAAAGCCCCGGTCTGACGGCCGCGCTGGACCGGGCCGACACCTGGCTGCGCGCCCAGGGCTTTCTGCCGCCCGACACGGCACCCGCCCCCGGCCTCACGCCGGTACTGCCGGTACTGGACGAACCGCTGCGCCGGGCCCGGCTGGCCGGGCTGCGGCGGTGGAGCCGGTTCCGTACCCGGCTGGGTCTCGCCCTGGCGATGCCGGAGGCGGTCGACGGCGGGCACCATCTCTTCTTCGAGCGGCCCGCCACGGCCGGTACGACCCGCCGGGTACGGCTGCGGCTGTCCGCCCGGCGCGACCCGGGCCGCCGCGCCGAACACCTCCGGCGGCTGCCGGGGGTCCATCCGCTGGGCTCCGCCAACTACGAGGCGGGCGGCGCCCGGCAGCGGGCCACCGCCCTCAGCGGCTCCGGCGGCGGCGGCTTCGCCTTCGGCTTCCCCGTCGCCGACGGCGGGGGCACGGTGACGGGCGGGCCCGAGTACACGGCGACGGGCCAGAGCACGGACCTGGTCTCCGTCGGGGACACCACGGGCGTCGAACAGCTGTTGCTGGCGACGGGGGACGACGGTGACGGCGGCGACGTGTTCGATCTGCCCCTCGTCGTCGAACTCGACCTGTACGAGGGCGATGACGCCACGCCCCTGATCCGATTCGCCGACGAGCCCGCCGGCGACGACCCCGCCGGCGACGGGACCGAGGAGGGCGGGACCGGGGACGACGGGACGGGCGGCGGCGCCGTCGCCCTCGTACCGCTCGGGCCCGGCGCCCCGCCGCCGGGTGGTGTCCCCGGCACGCTCTCCCTCCTCGTCCGGCACCATGTCACCCACCCCGCAGCCGGGGCACCGGCGCCCGGCGCCCGACCCGCCCATGTGGTGCGGGAACCGGTCGCCGACGGCTCGGACCGCGACGATCTGCGGCGGCTCGGCCTCACCGACACCGAGGGGCGCCCGGTCCCCGGGACCGTCCCGCTCCCCGCCGGATCCTTCGTCGACGGCTTCCGGGTCACCGCCGCGGTGATGGACGCGCTGTCGCAGATCATCGCGGGTACCCAGCCCGGCCACCCCGGTCCCGGGCCCCTCACCCGGGCCGCCAGGTCCACCGGCACCGCGCTCTCCGACACGGCCGGACGGGTCGGCGACGGAACGCGCCGCACCCTCGAACTCGCCCGCCAGAGCCTGCCCGCCGACTGGCGGGGGCCCGTCAACGAGGTCGGCGCGCTGCTGGGCTCCCCCCTGTCCCGGGCCGCCCGGATGTCTCGCCTCGGGGGCGCCGCGACCTACAAGCGGCTGTCGGCCGGGGCGCTCGGCGCGGCCCGCAACGACCCCGGCACCCTCGCCGCCGAGGCCCGGCAGGCCGCCGTCCGGCCCGCCCAGATGATCGCGCGGACCTCGCAGATCCTCGGCGGACGGTACGTCCTGGACGCGGTCACCCTGCCAGGAATGGCCGCCGACGAGGTACTCCAGGTGACGATCCAGGGCTATCTGCACCAGCCCCGCCATCTGGGCGCCACCCGTCTCTACACCGAGCGGTCGGCACTGTCCGGGGGATCCGCCGGGCAGCTGCACGGCATCGGCCGGGCCCACCAGTTCACGGGCGCCCTCACCGGCTTGCAGACTGCGCCCGCCGATCCGGCCGCCCTGGTCCACCAGTTCAATCCGAGCCTGCGGCACTCCTACATCCGCCGTACGGACAGGGCGCGATCGGGGACCGCGATCACCAAGGTCACCCGGGTCCACTCCCATACCGGTACGCACCATCTGATCGGCGCCCATGCCACCCTGCTGATCACGGTCCGCCGCGGGGTGCGGAACGCCCTCGGCAACACCTTCGGCCTGGGCGAACCGGCCCCGGTGACGGTCGCCGTCGATCTGCCCGAGGCGATCACCTTCCTCACCCCCGAGGCGATGCTGGCCCGTTACGCCCACTGGTACCGCTTCCCCGGGGTGACGCTCGCGGTGCCGGCCGCGCCGACCCTCCCGCCGCCGGACGCCTTCGCCCGTACCCGCGCGCTCGGCCTCGGCACCGTACTGTCGCTGACCCAGCTCGACGACGTACGGCGGCGCGCGGAGCGGCGCGACCGGCTGGGCACCGAGCTGTCCCTGCTGGTGGAGCGGGAGGCACCCGGCGCCACCCGCCCCGGGCACTCCTCCCATCTGCCCGGTGTCGCCACCGAGATCGCCCGCCGTACCGAACCCGCCGCATTGCAGTCGCTGCCGGGCCGGGGTCCCGGCGGCTCCTCGTTCCAGTTCGTCCACGCCGCGTACGGCGGCGCCCGGCTGGTCGAGGTGGTGCTGGCCGCCGAGCCCCTGCTGGGTACGGTCGCCCTGCGCGAGCTGCGCGGCCGTCCGGTGGCCGCCGCCGGCCTCGAACAGACCCAGTCGCACGCGCCGAACGACCGGGCCGACATCCGGACCGTCACCCGGGCCCATCAGACGACGGCGGCCCCCGTCTCCCGCTTCCCGCGCCCCGGGGTCGCCGGCCGGGCCGACCGCGAGGGCCCCGCCATCGCCCTGACACATCAGCGGGTCCGTACCGCGCGCAACGACCGCACCGGTGAGGACCGGCTGTGGACCCGTACCGACACCGTCGGCGACTTCGAGGACGTGGACTATGTCCTGACCGCGACGGTACGGTCCCGGCTGATCACCGAATGGCCCGCCCAACTGCCCGGCGGAATGCTCCAGGCCGGACTGCTGACCTTCGCCGGTCTCGACGGCCCGGCTGCCGCCCGCCTCGCCGGCTGGGTACGGCGGCTGCTGACCGGACTCCCGGAGAGCCGGATCACCGTCCCGGCCTCCGCCGTCCTGCGGTTCGCCGGAGCGGAGTCCGCGCCGCCGCCCGAGGTCCGTGGCCCGCTGCCACCGGGACTGCACACCCACGACCCCGTCCGCACCGGCCCGGACAGCGCACAGGACACCGGCCGGGACGCCGCCCGGGGGCCGGTCTCCGGGGCGGCCCGGCTGGTGCCCACGGGACCCACCCCCGCCTTCCACTTCAACGGTGTCCCGGAGCTGGTCCGGGCGCTGCGCGAGGTCGCCCCCGGGACCGCAGCCGACTGGGGTCTGCCCGCCGACGTCTCCGCCGAGGCCGCCGCCGCCCGGCTCGGCGAACTCGTCCAGACCGGACGGCTCGGCGTCGACCCGCCCCGTACGGGCGCCGGACTCACCCCGCGGATGCCGGGCAGCTGGCCCCTGACAGGGCCCGGGGAACCCCCCGTACTCTCCATCGCCCTGTACGACCCCCGGTCCGTCACCGACAGCGCCGACGTCGCCGTCGACCGGGTCCGCCGCCAGGGCCGGAGCTCCAACGCCACCGGTTCCTCGGGCGGTTCCTTCGCCCTGACCAACCAGAGCACCTTCGCCCTGAACAGTGGCGGCCGGCAGCTGTTCGCGCTCACACTGCCGCTCGCGGCCCAGCAGCCGCACACCTCCGGCTACGGCGGCACCGCCACCGGTGCCCGGCTCAACCGGCTGCGCACCGGCCGCGCCACCGCCCCCGCCGACCGGCCCGGCACCCGGAGCCACGAGACGCTCGTCGACGTCGTCGTCACCGTCGAGGGCCCGGAGGGGATCCGCTGGGTCAGCGGCGGCGCCGTCGTACGGCTCGGGGAGCACGACGTGCTCGGCCACGGGGTGACCGCCGCCCGCCCGCACGCCGGGGAGTACGACGTACCCGCGTCGCTCGCCGGGCGGTCCGCGGCCGATCTGCGCGACTGGACCCGGCATCCGCTGACCGAACTGCCGGACGCGCTGGCCGCCGGGATCGACCCCCGGGACCCGGCCGCCCGGTTCTGGCTCGTCCTCGGTACGGACCCCGGAGGCGACGGGCTCGCCCGCGCCGTCTACGCCGCATCCCGTACCGCCGTACGGTCGGGACGGCCGGTGGAGATGGTAGTCAGGACCGACGACGGCCCCCGGCACTGGCCGTTCGGCGCGGACGGCACCCTCGTCGACGCCACCCCCGCGACCCGGGCCGGATGGCGCGCCTGGCAGGAGTCCGCCGACCTTCACGACGGCGCCGTCACCGCCCAGGAGCGGACCGCCGCCGAACTCCGCGACCGGATCGCGGAGTCGGCGGCCGCCACCGGGGAGCTACGGACCGCGGAGGCCGCGCTCGCCGCCGCCCGTACCGCGCACGACGAGGCCGGGACCACGCATCGCGCCGCCGTATCGGCCGCCGACACCGTACGCCGGGACACCGCCCGGGCCGTACGCGCGGCGGAAGAGGCGCACGCCCGTACCGAATCGGCGGTACGCGACGCCGAGGCACTGCCCACACGCCCCCAGGTCGACCGTGCCGAGGCCGACTGGCGGCGGGCCGACGCCGAGGCGCGCGATGCCGAGGCGGATAATGCCGAACGCGACGCCCCGTCGGCCGACACCATCGCCGCGCTCCGCCGACGTGCCGCCGCCGCCCACGACACCTGGCGGGCCCTGGCCGAGCGGCACCGGGGCCGGGCCACCGCCGAGGCCGCCGCGCACACCGCCCGTACCGAGGCCGCCCACGCCCTCGACCTGGCCCGTGCCGAGCGGGACCGCCGCCGGCGGGAGGCCGAAGCCTCGGTCGCGGAGACAACTCGTGTACGGGACACCGCCGAACGCACCGTCGCCCGGCGGGCCCGGCTCCGGGACACCCACCGGGACCAACTGCACACCGTCGAGAGGGCCGTGCGCGAACTGCGGGACGAACTGGCGGAGCAGACCGCCCGGCAGAGCACCACCCTGCGCGAACTGGCGCTCGGCACCGCCGCGCTGGACGAGGCGCGCCGCGCGGAGGGCGTCGGCGCGGCCGGCTCGCTGCTCGGTTCGTTGTCCGCCGCGCCGCCGGCCCCGCCCGGGGTCGTACCGCCGCGCAACGTCCCGTCCGGAACGACATCCGGAACGACGTCCGCAACGACTCTCGGAACGACGGAGGCGGCCGCGCTACGGCGCACCGACGACGGTGGTGCCGTCCTCGGCGGTGTCCGGTACGCCCCGCTTCCGGTGCCCGCCGGGGCGGGATCCGGCCCTGAACCCGGCCCCGGACGCGCGGCGGAGGCCGCCGTACTGGCGGCGCTCGGCGACCGGCCGCCGCTGGCCGCGCTCCTCCCGGCGGCGGAGCCCGACCGGAGCGCGGCCTTCCGCGACTGGCTGGCGGGTGTCGTCGACGACGACGCGCTCACCGACGACGCCGTCCCGCCGCTGGACCGGTCGGCCGTGGTCCCGTTGCCCCTGCTGGAGCGCGCGGGCCAGGTCCTGACCGGCGCACAGCGCGCCCAGGGCACCCTGCTCGGCGATCTGCTCCCGGCCGCCGAGATCGCCGCGGGTGCGGCCGTACGACTCCGGCTGCTGCTGGCCGACCCGGCTCTCGGGGGTCCCGGCGCCGAGTTGCCGCTGCTTCCGCTGCTGGCCGCCGCCGTGAGCGCGCTCGGGGTGACGGCGGCGACGGCGGCTGCGGACGGCACGGTCGTCCCGCTGCCCGGCGGCGGAACGGGCGCGGTCGCCGTACCGCCGCCGTACCTTCTCCTGCTCCGCGACGGTGACCGGTGGATCGTGCTGCGCCGCGCGCTCAGGAACGGGTGAAGATCCACTCGTGGTTGTTCTGCCCCTCGGGCGCGCACGGCCAGATGATCAGCTGGCGCTCCTTCTCGTCGCGGCCGTAGGAGTCCAGGCACTGGTTGTTGCTGGCATAGTTGCGGATCCAGTACTTGCCGTCCGCCCGTTTGTCGAGCCACCAGAGCTGGTTGTCCTTGGTGGTCCCGTCGCAGGGGTACTCGGTGACTCCTGTCGCCCCGCCGACGCCATGGTTGCCGGGCAGATCCAGGCACATGCTGTCCATGACGTTGCGGATCTGGAAGAGCGGCACCCCGCCGGGTCCGGCCGTGGCGTAGCGCTGCTCGACACTCCACAACTGGTTGTCGCCGCTGGTGTTGTTGCAGGTGAAGTGGTGGACCTCGGTGTCCGGCCGACCACTGCTGTAGCCGGGGATATCCACACAGGTGCCGTTGGTGTTGTTCTTGATCAGTACCCGGGTCAGTACGGACGGCAGATCGCCCGTCGCGCCCGTCCCCGCGTTCGCCCTCGCCTTCGGCTTCGGCTGCGTCTTCGCCTTCGGCCGGTCCGTCTTCCCGGCGGTCGCCCCGGACCCGGAGCCCGCCGGCGGGACGGCGGCCTGCCCGCCGGTCCCGGACCCGGCCTTCGGGTCGCCCTTCACCCCGTCCGCCGGGCCCTTCCCCGGCTCCGGCTTCTTCGCCTTCGACGGGGAGGGGGAGGGGGACGGCGATTCGGCGACGAACGCGCCCGCGGGGTCGTCCTCGTCGTTCAGGATGTGCTCGGCCGCACTCGTGTTGACGGCCTTCTTCTCCTCGTCCTTGTCGGTCGCCATGATCAGCAGCGGGACGGCGACCAGCAGGACGCCCACCATGGCGGCACCGGCCAGTACCGGCTTGCTGATCCGGCCGGGTTCGCGGGCGTCGGGTCCTGTGGTCCCGGCGGCGGAAGCGGCGGCCGCCGTGGCACCCCGGCGGGTGCCCGCCGCCCGCGCGGCGGCCGTCGCCCCGGCGGCGGTCGCGGTCGCGGTGGTCCCGGAGGTGGACGCGGTGGTCGTCGCGGCCTTGGGCTCCTCAGCCTCGGGGTCCTGAGCCTTGGGCTCCTCGGCCTTGGGTTCCTCGGCGGCACCGGACGTACCGGACGTACCGGACTCCGTACTCCGCGTCCCCCCGGCGGACCGCCCCTCTTCGCCGGACCCGGCCTCCGGAGGGTCCCCGGCCTCTTCCGCCGGGGCTCCGGAGCCGTTGCGGGGCTTCCCCCCGCCCAAGAGGTCGGCGGCGACGGCCTCGGCGTCGGGTTCGGCGGCGGATCCCGCCGGTCGGCCGGAGGGCTCTCCCGATGCCTTGTGCTGGTCGGACATCTGCTTCTCCTCTGGTCCCGGCGGCGTTGCCCCGGGGCGGTACGGATACGAGGGCGGGAAGGTGCGGTCCGGTGCCCCGGTCAGAGCCGGTCGCGGTCCGCGACCCGTGGTGGACCGCCGGGCGGAACGGTCGACGGCACGGGCGCCAGCGGGCCCGCCGCCCGGATGTGCCCGGCGAGCCGCGCCGGGTCGGTACCGTCGCGACCGGCCAGCGCACCGGCCAGCGCGGCGTGCAGCAGTTGTCGCCCGGAGGCGGTGAGGGTGCCGAGCAGCACCTCCTGGACCAACTCCGGGAGCCGGTAGTACCCGGTGAGCGGATCGCCCCGGTCCGGGTGCCAGACCAGCAGTCCGGCGGTGACGGCACCGTCGACCAGGGCGGGCAGCCGGCCGGCGGCCGTGCCGGGGACCTCGGCGAGCAGCCCGAGGTCCAGCCGGCCGCCGTCCACGGCGGTATGGGCGAGTACGGACCGGGCTCCCTCGGGGAGTCCGGCGATGCGGTCGTGGACGATGGTGCCCACCGCGGCCGGTACCCGGGCGCCCGGCCCGGTACGGCGCTCCGGCGCCAGTGCCAGCAGCTCCGTCAGGACGAATGGATTGCCCGCCGAACGCCGGTGCAGGGCCTCGGCATCGGCCGGGTCGTCGCCGCGCGCCACCAGCAGTTCGGTGACGTCGTCGACGGCCAGCGGGCCCAGGTGGAGCCAGGTGGTGCCGCGCCGGGCGAGGTCGGCGAGCAATCCGCTGACCTGCGGTGACCCGAGGTCGCGCAGGGCGCACACCACGGCCGCCGGGGTGTCCCGCAGCAGCCCGGCGAGCCGTCGCAGGCGGCTGTGGTCCTCCGGGGCTGCCGCGTCCAGATCGTCGAAGAGGACCAGTACGCGCGCCCGGCCCAGTTCCTGGACGAGTGCTTCCACCGGATCGGGACGCGCCGCCGCCGTACCGCCGGGAGCGCCGGGAGCGCCGGGGCCGTGCTGCCCGGGTTCGCGTCGTCCCAGCGCGTCGAGCAACTGGTCCAGCGGGCCGGACGGTTCGGCTCCCGGGCCGCCGCTTCCGGTGCCGGTGCCGCCGCCGATTCCGCCACCGGTGGCGGTACGGCCGCCGCGTACCCGGACCACGGGCAGTCCGGCCCCGTCCGCCCGCGCCGCCAGCTCGTCCAGCAGCCGGGTCTTGCCGGAGCCCGCCTCGCCGGAGACGACCGCCCACCGGGTACCGCCGTCGGTCGCGGCCCGGAGCATGCCGTCGAGCCTGCCGATCTCCTCGGCCCGCCCCACCAGGGGCGGTTCGCCGTTGGTCCGGGCTAACGGGGCCGCGGTCAGGAGGTACGGGCCGGGGGCGCCGCGTACGGGGCCCAGGACACCGGTGTCGTGCCGCAGTACGGCCGTCTGGAGATCGCGCAGCCCGGGGCCGGGGTCGAGCCCCAGTTCACGGGCGAGCAGGGAGCGGAAACGCTCGTACTGCCGCAGGGCCTCCACCGACCGCCCGGCGGTGTACAGGGCGCGCATCAGCAGGGCCCAGGACGTTTCGCGGAGCGGGGCGTCGGTGGTGAGCCGGGTGGCGGCGGGTACGGCCCGGTCCGTGTCTGCCTGCTTGATGAGGACGGTGACCCGGAGTTCCCGGGCGTCCTGCCGGGCGGAGTCGAGCCTGGCCCGCTCCCGCAGGGCGAAGGCGTGGTCGGCGGCCTCGCCGAGGGCCGGGCCGCGCCACAGGCCGAGGGCCCGGTCGAGCCGCTGGAGCGCCCGGTCGAGGTGTCCGTCGCGGAAGGCGGTACGGGCCGCGAGGACGGACTCCTCGAAGACGGCGGTGTCCCGTGCCTCCCGGGGTATGCGCAGGGCGTACCCGGCCCGGCCGCCGACCAACAGGTCCGAACGGCCCCGGCGTCCCGGGTCGAGCGCCGACCTGAGACGGCTGACATGGGCGCGTACGGACGACGCCGCGGCCGTCGGCTGGTCGCCCTCCCAGAGGTCGCGGCAGATCTCGCCGAGGGAGACCGGATGGCCGTCCTGGAGCAGGAGCCGGGTCAGCAGCACCCGGCGCTGCCGGGGCCCCAGATCGAGCGGGGCGGCGCCGCGCAGCACCTCGACGGGACCGAGCAGGCCGAACCGCAGCGGGGAACCGTCATCGGTGTCCACGAGATCGGCCACCTCCTGATGGCGCCGTCCGGAGTGAGCCGCACGACAAGTACGGGAGTACGGGGGTACGGGAGCACGGGAGTACGCGATGCACAGGGGCAGGGTTACGCGAACGGAACCCCGCTCCCGTTCCGTTCGCGCCGTCCCGGCAGCCTATGCGATCCATGTGACGTACAAGGATCAAGGTCGCGCGGCTACGACGCGGTGGGAACCCGTCGACGACCGTCCCGTGACACGCTCGTTCCCCGTTCGGGTCCGAACGGCCGCCGAGCCCGTTCGCCGCGGCCCAATACTCTCCGGTAACGGTCCGGCCGGGGAATGCCGTCGGCCCGCGGGTACAGAACTGTGACACGGGCCCCGGGGAACGGTGATCACTCCGAACAGCCCGACATAGCCGGGCAATACGCCTTTGCGGTTGAAGGAGTGACAAATTCCGGATCATCCTTGGCCGATGAGCCTCAGAACCTCTGTTCCCGACGTGTCCGGCCTTCGCGACTACGCCTTCGACTGGGCTCTGGTGGATGTGGAGACGTCCGGGCTCATCGCGCGGCGGGACCGGGTGCTGTCGGTCGCCGTACTGACCCTCGGACCGGACGGGGAGCCGGTCGAGGAGTTCTCGACGCTGCTGAACCCCGGTTGCGACCCCGGCCCCGTGGACATCCACGGCCTCACCGCCGAGCGGCTGTACGGGGCGCCGACCTTCGACCAGGTGGCCGGGCGGATCGGCGCGATGCTGCAGGACCGGGTCCTCGTCGCCCACAACGCGCAGTTCGACTACGACTTCCTCGCCCACGAGTTCGCGCGGGCCCGCCTCTTCCTCCCCGTATCGCGACGGCTGTGCACCCTCGCGCTCAATCGGCAGGTGGATCCGCCCACGGACGATATGACGCTGGGCACCCTCGCCGCGCACTACGGCGTCCGGCAGAACCGGGCGCACGACGCCCTGGACGACACACGGGTCCTGGCCGGGATCTTCCGGGCCACGCTGCGGGAGGCGGCGGGGCTCGATCTGCCGCTGCCCCTGGTGCCCTGTCCGCCGCGGCAGGACCCGCAGTTCGCCCCCAACCCGCCCAAGACGCCGTGCGCGTACCGCAATCCCGGGCGGTGGGCGACGGACGGGACACTCGTCCAGGGCATGAAGATCGCCATCACCGGGGAGACCGCGACATCGCGCGCGGAGCTGGTCGCGAAGTCGGTCGCCGCCGGGCTCAACATCATGGCGTCGGTCAGCCGTCACACCAGCCTGCTGGTCACCAACGAGCAGCGGTCGACCTCCGCGAAGGCCCGGCGCGCCGCGGCCGAGGGGGTACCCGTCGTCGACGAGCACACCTATCTCGGACTGCTGCGCGACGTACGCGCGGGGGACCTTCACCGGGCGGCGGAATCGCCGCGAGCGGCGGAACCGGAAGCCGGCGGGTCGACCGCGGCGGGGGCGGGGGCGGCGGCCGGAGTCGGTTCGGGCGCGCCCGTTCCGACTACCGCCGCTCCGGACGCCCCGGTTCCAGACGCCCCGGTTCCGGACGCCGCTGCTCCGGACGCCCCTGTGCCGGCGCCTCGTACGCCCCGGTCCACCGGTCCCGTACCCGCGTCCGCCCGGCCGCTCCTCGGGCGGCGGGTGCTCGTACTCGGCGGTACGCACCCGGAGGCGGTCGCCGCCAGGACCCGCGTCGTCGAACTGGGCGCCTCGGCCGCCGTGAACCTCTCCCGCAGTGTCACCGACGTCCTGCTGCTCGGCGGCGGGGAGACCGACCGCCGGATCCGGCGCATCACGGAGCTGGAGCTTCCGGTTCACGGCGTCGAGTGGCTCGCCGCGCCGGCGGCCGTCGCCGCCCCGGTCCGCGGGAGCGACCCGGCCAGAGCGCGCGAGCCGTCCGTGCTCCCGCGCGGTGGCGTACTCGATCTGCCGGTCCCGGCCTCCGGGGCGCCCGCAGCGCCGTGGCACATCACCGCCGGCTGGGCGCCGCAGGACCACTGCGAGATCGATGTCGTCGCCTTCGTACTCGACGAGGACGAGCAGGTCTCCTTCGACGAGGACTTCGTCTTCTACGGCGCCCCGGAGAACCCCGCGGGTACGGTTCGGCTGCGCGCCGACGGGCCCGCCGAACAGACCATCGCCGTCGATCTCGGCTCGTTCCCGCCCTCCTGTCACCGGATCGCCGTAGCCGCTGCCATCGACGGTTCTTCGACCTTCGGGGACGTCGGGGCGGTGCAGGTCACCGCGTCACCCGGGGCCGGGGCCGCGCCCGTGGCACGGGCGACGCTGGACGCCGCCACCACGGAACGCACCCTGCTCCTCGCGGAGCTCTACCGCCGCGGCCCCCTCTGGCGCTTCCGCGCGGTGGGACAGGGCTACGACCACGGGCTCGACGCGCTCGCGCGCGGCTACGGAGTCGATATCGCCGACTGAACTACGGCGCGGCGCGGTGCGGAAGTACCGCGGGTCCGCCGGTCACGGCCGGAGGACGAGCTTGCCGGGGGCGTGACCGTGCTCGCTCGCGTGCTGGGCGCGGCCCGCGTCCGCCAGGGGGAAGACCTCGGCGACCGGGATGCGCAGCCGGCCCTCGGCGGCCAGCCGGGCGTGGGCGGCGAGTTGGGCGAGGTCGCGGACCGCCTTGGAGGAGAAGGTGACGCCGTAGTCGGCGGCGGCCGGGTCGGCGATGGTGACGATCCGGTCGGGCGTTCCGCCGCGCAGTTCGACGGAGTCGGGCAGGGCGCCCTTGCCCGCCGTGTCGAGGACGGCGTCGACGCCCTCGGGGGCGGCCTCGCGGACCCGGGCGACGAGACCGTCGCCGTAGGCGACGGGGACGACTCCGAGGGCGCGGAGCGCGGAGTGGCGGGCGGGGGAAGCGGTGCCGATGACCCGGGCGCCCCGGGAGAGGGCGAGCTGTACGGCGGCGGTGCCCACCCCGCCCGCGGCACCGTGGATCAGTACGGTCTCCCCGGCGGCGACGGCGAGGAGGTCGAGGGTGCGCTGGGCGGTCTCGGCGGCCGAGGTGAGCGCGGCGGCCTCCTCGAAGGAGAGTTCCTCGGGCTTCGGTACGGCGACGGACGCGAGGGCGTACTCGGCGTAGGCCCCGGTGTCGGTGAAGCCGAACGCGGCCTCACCCACGGCGAGATGGTCGACCCCGTCGCCCACGGCGTCCACGGTTCCGGCGGCCTCGAACCCCGGGGTCGCGGGCAGGGCGGTGGGAAAGACCCCTTCCATGGACCCGCTGCGGATCTTGTAGTCGATGGGGTTGACGGCCGCCGCGACGACCTTCAGCCGGATCTGCCCGGGGCCGGGGACGGGTACATCGGTTTCGACGAGCCGCAGTACATCGGGCCCGCCGAACTCCTCGAACTGGATCGCCTGCATCACTGGTATCCGCCCTCTCCCGTCGTGCCGTCCCCGGTCGGCCAGGGTAAGCCGTGGAGAGCCGGGCCCGTGCGGGAGCACGCGCGGCGGCCGGGCCCTGCACCCCAAAGAGGGACGCGCGGCGCCCGGTTCGCCCCCGTACGGCGCCTCAGGGCGCCGAGCAGCCGGAGGGCCGTGGTGCCGAGGATCACGTACGCGTTCGCCGTTCGCCGTTCGACGGCCCGAGCACCCGGCGCGGCTCGCCTACGCTGGTGGGGAGGAACCACACGACCCGGAGGCAACCCGCCGTGACACGCCCCATCTCCCGGCTCGGCGCGGCCGGTCTCGTACTGCTGACGACCCTGGCGACGGGCTGCGGCGCGTCCACCGGCCCGACGTCCCCGACCGGGGGCGGCGGGGCGGGCGGTTCCGGGGCGCCCGCGTCGGCACCCGGCCCCGTGGCGGTCCGGGCGCAGGAGGCCCAGCGGGTGTTCGACGCGTACGCGGACGCCAACGCCGCCGCCGACGCGGCTCTCGACGGGACGGCGATCCGGGCGGTCCAGACGGGTCCGTTGCTCGCCGAGTCGCTCGCGGAGTACGCGATCGCCCGGCGTACGGGCGGCGAGTTGCCGCTGTCGGGCTTCCGCAGGCCCACGTTCCTGATCCCGGACGGGCGGACCGACCAGGGCCATCCGCGGTGGTTCGCGGCGGTCAGCAAGTGGGAGGGGCGCGAGACGGACCGGGCCTCGGCGCTCCACTACTTCGTCCAGCGCGAGCCGAAGGGTCCGTGGCGGGCGGCCGTGGCCACCTGGGTCGTCACCGCCCCCGAGCCCACCGCGCCCACACCGCCCTCGGCCACCCGCCCCGGTTTCGCGGTCCCGGACCCGGACCCGGCGGTCAGGCCCCCGCGGGACCGGGTCCGGCCCGGTACACCGCTGCTGCCCCCGCCCGACCGGGCCGCGAGCGGCACCATCCGTACGTCGGGTACGGCCGCCGCCGACCGCGCGGTGTGCGACACGCTCGCCACATCCCTGAGCGGCACCGCCTCCGGGCCGCGGTCCGCCGAGGCGGTCGCCGCCGACCGGCGGTTCACCCCGGGGCCCTTCACCACCGAACTGCGGTCGTACGTCACGGGGCTCGCCGACGACCGGCTGCGACGCGGCTACACCTACCGCGCGACGGACGCCGGACTGCCGGTGTTCCGGCTCCAGTCCGGCGGCTCCCTCGTGACCTGCACCCTCACCCGTGAGCACCGGCTGTCGGGCGCCGGCAACGGCGATACGGTCCGCTTCGCCGCCGGCTCCGGCACGGACGCGCTGCTGGGCGGAGGTGGGCAGGCGTGGCGCCGGGTCGACGAGCGGAGCAGCGTCACCGCCGTGGTCGCGGTGCCCGCGCGCGGGACCGAGCCCGCCACCGTACTGTCCTGCGACTGCTACGCCCCGCAGACGCTCTCCGCGACCGGCTCCCGGTAGCGACCGCCGCGGGCCCGTGCCGCGTCGGTGCGGCCCCCGCGCCCCGGGACCCGGGACCGGAGTCCACGCGGCGCGGCTCAGGGCTGTGCCGCCAGCATCTCCGGGTCGATGACCTTGGTGTTCTGCGCGGCGGCGATTCGCCATTCGCCGGCGTCCTTGGCGAGGACGTACAGCGGGGTGCCGGGGGCGGCGTCGGGCCGCTCCTCCACCAGGGCGGCCGGGTCCGGGTGGCCGCGGAAGACCTCGTCGAGCGCCTCCCCGTCCCGGGTGACCGGCCGTTGACGGACCTTGACCGCCGCGATGTCGGGCCGGATGAAGAGGATGTGCTCCACCGCGTAGGAGGCGGTCACCGGGTCGTCGATGGTGGCGGGCAGCACCTTGTGGGTGAAGGCGCCGATCGCGTCGGCCCCGAAGAGCCGCTTGCCGTGCGCGGTGGTCCAGAAGGCGTCCGGGCGGAACGACTCCATGAACGCGTCGGGGAGGGCGTTCTGCTGGGAGTGCTGGACCCGCGCGACGAAGGCGACGATGGCGTCCACGTCCTCCTGCGGTACCTCTACTCCGACGACCTCGGGGGCCATGGCCGTTCTCCTTCACTCGGTTCCGGCGGGGCGGTGCAAGGCCCCCCGGGGGGTAGCGCCCCCGGGTTGCCGTGGGCTGGAGATAAAAAACCAGACACAAAAATTTTTTTTGTGAA
>NZ_JBHYZV010000039.1:27519-69812 GCF_042753905.1 Streptomyces sp. NPDC059248
GCCCGGGGGCGCGTTTGGGCTGTAGGGCTGCTCAGCCAGGTGTAGGACCTGGATGCCCCTGTGCGGGGGGGCTCGGGGAGGTTCTACTACACGTGGTCGGGGGGGCGCTGCGAGGCCCCGCCGGTTCGGTAGCGCCCCGGTGTTCCGGTGCGCTGGAGTAAAGCCTCGTACCTCAAGATTGGTTGAGGTCAAGCCCGTCACCACGACGCGTCGTGCATCTCGGCGAAGCCCGCGCCGTCCCCCTGGCCCCCGGCCCGGCCCTCGTCCGCGAAACCGCAGGTCAGGACCGCTATAAGGAGAGTTCTACCGGGCCGGTGGTGTAGCGCGCTCCACCATGAGGACACCAGCAGGACGGCTCGTGACGGCCCCCCACCCGCCGGTTGACTGCTTCTCGCAGACGGAAACGAGCAGGCGGGACGTAACGATGACATCGGCTTGGCACCCCACGGCGGACACGCGCGGCGGTACGGATCCGGGCGCGCGCCCCGGACCGGACGCGTACCCCGGCTCGGACACGTACCCCGGACCCGACGCGTACCCCGGCTCGGACGCCTACCCCGGGCAGGGCGGCCCCGGCACGGCAGCCCCGGCCGCCGCCGGACACGCTCCCCCGGCCCTGCGCCTGGAGTCGGTCACCAAGACGTACGGCACCGGCGCGGGCGCGGTCACCGCCCTGAGGGACATCTCCTTCGCGGTCCCCCGGGGCACGTTCACCGCCGTCATGGGCCCATCGGGCTCCGGCAAGAGCACCTTCCTCCACTGTCTCGCCGGGCTCGACCGCCCCACCTCGGGACGGGTCTTCCTCGGCGACACCGAGGTGTCGGGGCTGAAGGAGGCCGCCCTGACCAAGGTCCGCCGGGAGCGGATCGGCTATGTCTTCCAGGCGTACAACCTGATGGCGGCCCTGACCGTGCGGCAGAACGTCACCCTGGTCCCCCGGCTCGCGAACACACCCGTCGACGAGGCCTGGCTGCGCGAGGTGCTGGAGCGGGTCGGGATGGCCGGCCACACCGAGCGCAGGCCCGCCCAGCTCTCCGGCGGCCAGCAGCAGCGGGTGGCCATCGCCCGCGCCCTGGTGACCCGCCCCGACGCGGTACTCGCCGACGAACCGACGGGCGCGCTGGACTCCCGTACCGGACGGGACGTCCTGCGGCTGTTCCGGCAGATCGTCGACGACACCGGCCAGACGGTCCTGATGGTCACCCACGACCCGGTCGCCGCCTCGTACGCCGACTCCGTGGTCTTCCTCGCCGACGGACGGCCCGCGGGCGCGCTGAACCGGCCGACCGCCGAGCAGGTCGCCGACCGGATGACCCACCTCGGGGACCGGTGAGAAGCGCCGTGTTCGACATCGCCTGGAGCACCATCAAGAACCGCAGGGGCGGCTTCGTCGCCGCCTTCGTCGCCCTGTTCCTCGGCTCGGCCCTCATCACCGCCTGCGGGGCGCTGCTGATGTCCGGTCTGACCTCGGGCATCGAGCCGCAGCGCTACGCCGGCGCGGCTGTCGTGGTCGGCGGGGAGCAGTCCAAGGACGTCCCCGAGGACTTCGACCCGGTGTACGCGGAGCGGGCCGGGGTGCCCGAGTCGCTGACCGCCGCCCTGGCGAAGGTCCCGGGCGTCCGGGCCGCCGTCGGCGACCGCACCGTCGCACTGAGCGCGGCCGACGACCGGGGCCGCCCCCTCGACCTCGGCGATCCGCTGTACGGACACGGCTGGTCGTCCGCCGTACTCGCCCCCTTCGACCTGACCGAGGGCGGCGCGCCCCGCACGGACCGCCAGGCCGTCGTCGACGCGCGCCTGGCGTCGGAGGCCGGGCTCGCGGTCGGCGACACGGCGCGCCTCTCGGTGGGGACGACCCCGGCGACGTACGAGATCACCGGCATCGTCGCCCCCGTCGACCGGCAGGTGTCGGTCTTCTTCACGGACGAGCGGGCGCGTGAGCTGTCGCCCCGCCCCGAGCGGCTCACCGCGGTCGGCGTGTTCGCCGAGCCGGGTACGGACCCGGAGACGCTCGCGGACCGGATCGCGGCCGCCGCGCCCGGTACGGATGTGCACACCGGGGACCGGGTCGGCGATCTGGAGTTCCTCGACGTCGGCCAGTCGCGCGGCTTCCTGGTCGCACTGTCGGCGGCCTTCGGCGGTACGGCGCTCGCCGTCGTGGTCTTCGTGGTCTCCTCCACCCTCGGCCTCGGAATCCAGCAGCGCCGCCGCGAGCTGGCGATGCTGCGGGCGATCGCCGCCACCCCCCGGCAGATCCACCGGCTGATCGGCGCGGAGACCCTGCTGGTGTCGGTGACGGGTTCGGTGCTCGGCTCCGTTCAGGGGTTCTACGTCGCCGACTGGCTGCGGGCCGCCTTCGCGCGGGCCGGGGCGCTGCCCGCCGACTTCGAACCGGCCCCGAGCGTCCTGCCCGCCGTCGCCTCCGTTCTGCTGTGCGTCATCGGCGGCCGGCTCGCGGGCTATGTCGCGGCCCGCCGGATCGCCAGGATCAAACCGGTGGAGGCGCTGGGCGAATCCCTGGTCGAACCCCCCGGCCTGGGCCTCGGACGGCTGATCGGCGGTACGGCGCTGATCGTCGCCGGTCTCGTCATGGCGATCGTGCTGCCGCTGGTGATCCCCGGCCGGGCCGCCGTCGCCGGCGCGGGCGGCGCCCTGATCGTCCTGATGATCGGCGGGGCGCTGATCGGTCCCGTCCTGGTGAAGTTCACGGCGCGGCTGCTCGCGCCGCTGCTCTCCCGGTCCCAGGTCAGCGGCTATCTCGCGATCGCCAACAGCACCGCCAACTCGCGCCGGCTGAGCGGCGCGGTCGTCCCGCTCGCGCTCGGGGCCGCGATGGCCCTGCTCCAGATATCGCTGCTCACGACCGGGCAGGAGGAGGCGAAGCGGCAGGCCACCGAGGGGGTGACGGCCGACTATGTACTGACGGCCGACCGTACGGGTACCGGTCTTTCCCCGGAGCTGACGGGCACCGTACGCGCCCTGCCCGGGGTCACGGCCGCGACCCCGGTGGCCCGCTCCCAGATCCTGCTGAACTACCGGGAGAGCGACGGGATGCGGGCGGAGCCGTTCGGCGCGCAGGGCGTCGACCCCGCGGGGCTCGGCCGCACCCTCGACCTCGACGTCCGCGAGGGCGATCTGAAGGGGCTCACGGCGGACACCGTGGCCCTGAGCCGGATGGCCGCGGGGACCGCCGGGCTCGACGTCGGCGACACCGCCGACCTCCATCTCGGCGACGGCGTACAGAAGAAGCTCAAGGTGGTGGCCGTGTACGGCAACGGGCTCGGGTTCGGCGACGTCACCCTCACCCGTGAGCTGCTGGCCCGGCACACCACCACAGGTCTCGACACGACGCTGCTGGTGACGGCCGGTGGCACGGCCGCCGACCGGGCCGGGGTCGGTACGGCGCTCGGCGATCTGGAGCGGCGGACACCGGCGCTGGAGGTACGGACGCCGGACGAGTTCGCGGCGGCGCAGCAGGGCGCGCACGCCCAGCAGTCGTGGACGAATCTGATCGCCAACGGCGCGCTGCTGCTGTACGTCCTCATCGCGGTGGTCAACACCCTGGTGATGGCGGTGTCGGCCCGCGGCCGGGAGTTCGCGATGCTGCGGCTGATCGGGACGACCGCGCGGCAGACCCGGCGGATGACGGCCCTGGAGTCGTGGATCGTCGTCGCCGCGGCGCTGGTCCTGGGCGTCCTGATCGCCCTGCCGCCGATGGTGGGCAGCGCCCTGGCCCTGACCGGCCGGCCGGTGCCGCATGTGGACGCGCTGGTGTGGGTCGCGGTGGCCGGGTTCGTGGCCCTGCTGGGGCGGCTCTCCGTCAGCCTGCCGACCCGGTCGGCGCTGCGGGCCGCACCGGTGGACGCGGCGTCCGTACGGGACTGACGGCGCAAGGCACGGGACTGATGGCGCAAGGTACGCCCGGGGCGAGGTGGCGAGGGCCCTGGACCGTACCGCCGCCGACGCCTCCGGAGCCGTAACGCCACACCCTCACAGGACCCGCTCCCGCCCATCCGTCTGCGGGCGGGGGCGCGGGCCGGGACCGGACGGGAGCACGCGCCCGCCGGAACCGGACCGGGGGCGGGGGGCCGCTGCCACGGCCCCCCGCCCCCTTCAGTCGTGGACAGGGCCCCGGGCTCAGGGCCGAGCCGTCGAAGGGGAGTTCAGATACGTCAGGACCGCCAGCACCCTGCGGTGACCGCTGTCGCTCTGCGGCGGCAGGCCCAGCTTCAGGAACACATTGCCGATGTGCTTGCTCACCGACCGCTCGGTGACGGTGAGCGTCGCCGCGATCGTCGTGTTGTCCCGGCCCTCGGCCATCAGCTGGAGGACCTCGCGCTCACGCGGGGTGAGCGAGTCGAGGGGGTCGTTCCTGCGGCGCGTCATCAGCTCCGACACCACCTCGGGGTCGAGCGCCATCCCCCCGGCCGCGACCCGGTCGAGCGCGTCGAGGAACTCGTCGACCCGGCCGACCCGGTCCTTGAGCAGATAGCCGACGCCCGCCGCGCCGTCGCCCAGCAGTTCGGCCGCGTACGTCTCCTCCACGTACTGCGACAGGACGAGGACCGGCAGTCCGGGGATCTCCCGGCGCGCGGCGAGCGCAGCCCGCAGCCCCTCGTCGCGGAAGCCGGGCGGCATCCTGACATCGAGGAGCGCGATGTCGGGGCGGTGTTCGAGGAGCGCGGGAAGGACCTCGGGGCCGGTCGACGCGACCGCGGCCACCTCGTGTCCCGCCGAGGTCAGCAGCAGGACGAGGCCCTCCCTGAGCAGGGCGTTGTCCTCGGCGATCACCACACGCACGGCAGCTCCACTTCGATCACGGTAGGCCCCCCGGCGGGGCTGTCGACGTCCACGGTGCCGTCGAGCGCGGCGACCCGGCGGCGGATACCGGTCAGCCCGCTGCCCGCCGACTCGTCGGCGCCGCCCGCGCCCTCGTCGCGTACGGACACGGTCAGGCCGCGCGGGATCCTGGCCAGCCGGACGGCGGCCGACGGCGAGCCGCTGTGCTTGGCGGCGTTGGTGAGGGCCTCGGCGACGACGAAATAGGCGGCGGCCTCGACGGCGGCGGGCGCCCGGGTACCGGCGGCACCGTGGGCGTCGAGATCGTCGACGGTCACCGTGACGGCGAGTCCGCTGCCCGCCGCGAGCGCGCTGACCGCGCCCACCAGACCCCGGTCGGTGAGGATCGGCGGATGGATGCCGCGGACCACGTGCCGCAGCTCGGCCAGCGCCTCCTCGGCCTGGTCCTGGGCGTCGTCGAGCAGCCTGCGGGCCAGTACGGGATCGGTCTCGTACGCCCTGCGGGCCATGCCGACGCGCATGGAGAGGGCGACCAGCCGGGCCTGGGCGCCGTCGTGGAGATCGCGTTCGATCCGGCGGAGTTCGGCGCCGTGCGCGGCGACGGCGTCGGCGCGGGTCTCGGTGAGCCGGTCGACGCGGCGGGCGAGTTCGGCGCTGCGATGGGCCTCGGGGGACGGTTCGAGCAGGGCGCGGGACCATGATTCGTCGAGGTCGGCGAGGCGTTCCAGCAGGGGCAGGACCCGGGCCCGGCGGCCGAGCGTCCCGCTCCAGAAGCCGTCGATCATCAGGCCGAAGTACCAGAGGATGATCAGCGGGAAGATCGCGACCCAGCCGAAAACGGCGTTGGCCACCAGCCAGCGCAGATCACGGTAGGTGCCCGGATCCCGGGCGACGGTCCGCACCCGGTCGCCGACGGAGCCGCGGACCGGAAGGTACGCCTCCGCCACCGGCTCCCCGGTCGACACGGCGATCCACCGCCGCTGGAGACCGGCGATCCGCCGCAGGACGGCGATCGTCTCGGGCAGGACGGGAGCGCCGACGACGAGGACGGTGGCGGCGACGCTGAACCCCAGGGCGATGAAGTACAGGATCGACGCATAGGCCAGCAGGACCGTACGGCCCAGCCGGATCGTCGCCCGGAACGCCCGGCCCACCGTCTCCTCCACGCCGACCAGGTTAGACGACGGGATCCGCGGGGGCCGGGGTCCGCGGGCCGGGGATCCCCGGTGGAGCGGGCTCCACCACGCGCCGGGGGGGCGGGCCGGGTCGCCCGGGGCGGCCCCGGCCGGGCATCGTGGAGTCGACGACCCGTCCGACCGGAAGGCCCCAGATCCCGATGAAGCCCGTGCTGTGGTTCCTGCTCTCCGCCTCGCTGGCCGCCGGTTTCGTCAACGACTTCGTGGTGGACGGCACGGCGCGGAACGTGGTGGACGTCGTGGCGGTCGTGGTGATGGTCCTGACGGGACTCGCGCTCTATCTGACCCGTTCGACGAGGAAGACGAAGAAGGCGAAGGAGACGAAGGGCGTATAGGGGCCGCGGACCCCGGAGGACCCCCGTCCGGGCGCGGCGAAGAGCCCCTTCCGTGCACGGGGAGCAGCGGAAGGGGCTCTTCAGGGCCCAATGGGGAAGCGCGTTACCGCTCGAAGGCCCTGTGGGGTCGTCCACGGACCCGGGGGGGGACGGTGAGCGCCGTGGACGACGTTCGGGGTGGTGGGCGCGGCGCCGTCAGGGGCGCGCGCCGGGGTCCGGCGGACCGGTGGGGCCGTCCGGCGCCGAACGGCCACCGGTGTTCTCCCCCGCGGCCGCCGTGGCATCGGTCGCCGGGGAGTGACCGGTCCTGACGGGCGGTGCGACCCTGGTCGTCATCGTGTCCTGGGGTGCCGTGAGGAACTGGTGGAGCGACTTCAGGAAGAGGAAGAGCGTGTCCTCCCCGGGACCGTCGGACACGGCACCGGTACCGGTACCCGCCGCCCCGCACCAGTCGGGCGGAGGGGTGCGGTAGTCGATCCGCCGACTCTCGGAACGGCGCCGGTCGGGGGACGCCCCCGTACCGCCGCGCCCGGGGCGGCCGCGCTCCGGCCGTCCGCTCGGAGGTCGTCTCATCGCCGTGTCCCCTCGCCGTACGCCCAGGCCGCCCAGTCGTCCGCCGGGCCCCAGTAGCCGGGCTCGGATGGACCGGGGGCCGCCGGGCCGTCGGATCCGCCGTACCCGGGCGGTACGGAGACATAGCCTTCGGGCATCCCGGGCTGCGTCTTGTGGGGGTACGGGGGCTCCCCGTAGGGCTGCCCGGGGACCTGCACGGGACCGGCCTGGTACGGAGGCGGCTGCATCGGGTGCTGGGGATGCGCCGCATGGGGCTGATGGGCGCCCTGGTGGCCGTAATGCGGCTGCTGGGTCTGATGGGGGTGTCCGTACGGGGACGGCTGCGCGTACGGGTAGTGCTGCTGGGCGTGCTGGGTACCGTGGGCGACGGGCCCCTGGGCGTACCCCTGCCCCATGGCGTGCTGGAACTGGAAACCCGGCTGCGCCGGGGGCACGTACGGCCGGAAGATCTCCGGCTCCGGCCGGGACCGGCCCGAGCCGTCCGAGCCGTCCGGCGCGGGACCGTCGAGCAGCCCCGGCGACGCGGCGGAACCGGCCGCGGCGCCCGCCGGCACCTTCTCCTGCTCCAGGGTGACGGAGACATCCGCCGTCTCCTTCTCCCGCTCCGCCGCCGCGGCGGTCGTGGCGGCGGACCCCTGCGGTACGGCCCCCGGCAGCAGGAGTTCGACGCTGCCTGCGCCCGCCTTCCGGCGCTGGTCGGCCCACTCCTCCAACTGGGCCTGGCAGGCCATGTCCAGATGGGAGATGCCCTGGCCGTCGACGACGACCCGGTCCTTGTCGGCGATCGACTCCAGCGCGTCGATCAGCTTGGGCATCCGCAGGAAGGTCGCGTTCCCCTTGAGTTCGAGCCGGGCGGCGTCGCCGTCCGTCGTCGTACGAATGGTCATATGGGACATCCGCAGCGCCGTGAGGATCACCGCGACGGCCAGTCCGCCGAGGACGCCGTCGAGCAGGTTGGTCGCCACGATCGCGCCCGTTGTGACGAACATGACGAGCCCCTCCCCGCGGTCCTTCTTCCACATCGTCACGAAGGACGGCGGGTTGAAGAGCTTCCAGCCGGCGTGGAGCAGGACGCCCGCGAGGACGGAGACCGGGATCAGCCCGAGCAGCCCCGGCAGCAGCAGGCCGAAGCCGAGCAGCCAGACACCGTGCAGGACGCGGGAGACCTTGGTCCTCGCGCCCGCGTTGACATTGGCCGCGCTGCGGACGATGACCGCGGTGAGGGGCATCGCGCCCAGCGCGCCGGAGACGGTGTTCCCGACGCCCTGGGCGATCAGCTCCTTGTTGTAGTGGGTGCGCGCCCCCGTGTGCATCCGGTCCACGGCCGCCGCGCTGAACAGGCTCTCGGCGGAGGCGATGACGGTGAAGGTGACCACCATCATCAGCACCTTGGGATCGGCGAGTCCGGAGATGTCGCCGAAGCCGGGGATGTTCACCGCGTCCAGCATGTTGCCGAAGGCGACCTTCTTGACGTCGAAGCCGGGCAGGGCCGCGATGACGCAGCCCAGGACCACGGCGACCAGCGGTGCGGGCACCTTCCCCAGCGGCTTCGGCACCTTGTACCAGAGGAAGCAGATGACCACGGCCAGCACGCCCAGGAGGAGCGCGCCGCCCTTCGCGGCGTCCTCGATGACGTCCTTGGCCAGGTCTGGCAGGCCCATGACATTCTTCGGCGCCGTACCGTGCTGCTTGGAGTCCACCAAGGCGTAGATCTGGCTGAGGATCAGCGGTACGCCGATCCCGGCGAGCATCCCCTGGACGACGGAGAGCGAGATCGACTGGAAGACCCGGCCCATCTTGAGCGTGCCCAGGATCATCTGGAGGATGCCGCTGACCATCACGACGGGCCCCATGAGGCCCACACCGTGCTCGGTGACGAACTCCAGGCACAGCACGGCGAGTCCGGCCGCGGGTCCGCTCACCTGCAGACTGCTGCCGGGCAGAAAGCCGACGACGAGACCGCCGACGATACCGGTGATGATGCCCAGGGCCACCGGGACGCCCGAGGCCGCCGCGACGCCGATGCACAGGGGCAGGGCGACGAGGAAGACGACGATGGACGCCATGAAGTCGGCGCCGAGGTCGCCGGATCGTCTCGGGGACGCCGGGGAGCCCACGGAGGGGCGGCCACTGCTCCTTCGCGCGTGCCGTCCCGCACCGGGACGTATTCGTTCAGTGGACACAGTGTTCCTTTCGCCGCATCGGGCGGGCCGGGGCGCCGGGAGCGGGGGCTCCGGAGGGTCCGCGTCCGGTGAACCGATACGAGTGGGGGGAGTGAGAGGTCCGGGTGGGCTCGCCCGGAGCAGCAGCTGCTAGTTGCGGTGGAACACTCCGTGCAGCTGGTCGAGTTCGAGCACCTCGGCGGTGTCGACGCGGTAGTACCAGCCGTGCAGCTTCAGCCGGCCCGCGTCGAGCGCCGCCCGTACGACGGGATAGCCGCGCAGGGTCTCCAGCTGGGCCGTCACATGGCGCTGGACGTAGGAGGCCAGGGTCGCGTCGTCCGGCGGGGTGCCCAGCATCGGGGCCAGCGCCGGACGGGCGAAGGCGACCCACTGGGAGACGCTGGGCAGTTCGGTCAGGTCCTGGTCGTTGGCGAGGGCGCCGACGGCCCCGCAGTGGGAGTGGCCGCAGACGACGATGTCCTGGACCTTGAGCACCTCCACCGCGTACTCGACAGTGGCGGACTCGGCGGACTCGCGCTTGGGCTCGTAGGGAGGAATGATGTTGCCCGCGTTGCGCAGTTCGAAGACCTCGCCGGGGACGGCGCCGGTGATCAGGGCCGGGATGACCCGGGAGTCGGAGCAGCTGATGAAGAGCGTCCCGGGCTGCTGACCGGCCGCGAAGCCGCGGAAGGTCTCGCTCTCGGGGGCCACACGGTGGCGGAAGTTCCGGGCATTGGTGAGCAGTCGCTTCATATCTGGCTCCTCGCAGAGCCCGGCCGCACACCGGAACGCTCCTGGCATATGCGGGGGTGGTGAGGCACATACCAGTCACAGGCCCACGGGGCGGCTGGGACGGCTGAGACACCCGGAGGTGGGTGTCTTGGCCGTGAAGCATGCGCCCGGGCCATGAACCATCCGTGAGATCACGGTGAGAGAGTTCTCACTGCGATCATGAGGGGGGATTGAGGGGCTGACAACGATGTCCGACGGGTGGGCCGCCCTCTGGACAGGGACGCCACCGCCCTGCCCGAGGTGCCGGCCGCCGGGCTCAGCGGGGTAGTCGGGGTAGTCGGGGCACCCGCGCCGCCGATGCCGTACGCGCTCCCGTACTCAGGCCCGGAGCCGGTAGCCGACCCCGCGGATGGTCTCCACCCGGTCGGGTCCCAGCTTGCGCCGCAGATAGCGGACGTAGACGTCCACGATGTTGGACCCGGGGTCGTAGTCGAACCCCCAGACCCGGCTGAGCAGCTGTTCCCGCGTCAGTACCTGGTCGGGGTTGCGCAGAAAGACCTCGGCCAACGAGAACTCGCGCGCCGACAGCTCGGCCACCCGCCCCTCCACATGCACCCGCCGGGTCCGCAGATCGAGGACCATGTCCCCGACCCGGAGCACCGACGCCTCGGGGCCGCCCTCACCGCGCAGTCTCAGCCGCACCCGGGCCAGTAACTCCTCGAACGCGAAGGGCTTGGAGAGATAGTCGTCGGCACCGCCTTCGAGGCCCGCGACCACGTCGGAGACGCTGTCGCGGGCGGTGAGGATGACCACGGGCAGTGTCACCCGCAGTTCGCGCAGCTTGCGCAGGACGGTCAGCCCGTCCACGGCGGGGAGCCCGAGGTCGAGGATCATCAGATCGCAGTCCCCGGCGCGGGCGTGCTCGTACGCCGAGAGGCCGTCACCGACGACCGCCGTGACGAACCCGTTGCTCCGCAGCCCCTTTTCGACGAAGGAGGCGATTCCGGCCTCGTCCTCCGCTATCAATATCCGTTGCATGGTGTCCTTTCTGCCAGGAGAAGTACGCCGGCACATCCAGTACGAAACGGGCCCCGCCCGTCTCGGCGTCCTCCACCCACGCCGTGCCGCCGTGCGCCTGGGCGATCTCGCGCACGATGGCGAGCCCCAGCCCGATACCCGTACCGGCCTGGGCGGGTGAGGTGACTCGGCCGGCCTGGACGAACCGGCCGAAGATCCGCTCCCGGTCCACGGGGCCCACCCCGGGACCGGTGTCGCGCACCCAGAGCAGGATCCGGCCCTCGCGAACCGCCGACCCCATCTCGATGAGATCGCCGTCGAGGGTGTGGCGGACCGCGTTGGCGGCCAGCTGGATCAGGCCCTGGGTGAGCCGTTGTCCGTCGACGAGGACGGTGGCCTCGGAGACCGCGGCGACCCGCCAGTGGCGGTTCCCCAGGGCCCGGGCCTTGGCGACCACATCGACGATGAGGTCGGTCAGATTGGTCTCCCCGACCGTGAGGAAGTCCGGCCGTTCGGCCCTGGCGAGGAGGAGCAGGTCGTCCACGATCCGGCTCATCCGGTCGAGTTCGTCGACGACGAGGGCGCGGGTGACGTCCCACTCGGCGGCCCACTCCCCGGCGCCGTTTTCCATCAGCTCCAGATGGCCGCGGACGACGGTGATGGGGGTCCGCAGTTCGTGTCCGACCTCGTCGAGGAAGCGCCGCTGGGTGGTGAACGCCCGCTCCAGCCGGTCCAGCATGTGGTTGAAGGTATGGGCGAGGGCGGCGACGTCGTCGTCCCCGCGGACGTCCAGCCGCTGGGTCAGATCGGACTCCCCGATCCGGGCGGCGGTCTGCCGCACCAGCCGGACCGGGGCCAGGATCCGGCCCGCCACCAGCCAGCTCGCGAGACCGGCGCAGATCAGCGCCCCGAACCCGGTGGCCAGCAGCAACTTCGCCATCTGCCGCTCCTCGCGCAACTGACGGTCCCGGAACTCCAGCACCACCAGCCGTACATCGCGCGGGTCCCCGGCGACCTTCACCGGTACGACGCCGTACCGCACCTTGCCCACCGGGGAGTCGAGCCAGCCCACGGCGGTGTCCCGGCGGCCCTCCGACGACAGCCGCTCGATCACGGCGGGGTCCTTGTCGAGCCGGATCGGCGGCTCGGACGCGCTGCGCAGATCCGCCCGGCCGTCGACGATGCTGAAGAAGGTCTCGTCCCGGTTGGGGATGTTCTCCCGGAGGAACTCCTTGAGCAGGGAGGCGCCGTCGCTGTACGGGCGGCCGTCCGGCTGCACCCTGGTCTCCGCGAAGACCCGCAGCCGGTTCGCCTCCCACTCCAGCCGGGCGTCGACCTGCCCGTCGAGCCGGGCCTGCCAGACCACGGTGATACCCACGACCGGGGCCGCCAGCGCCGCGCCGACCAGGAGCATCATCCAGCCGACGATGCGCGAGCGCGCGCTCGCCGTACGCCGCCGCATCCCTAGTCCTCCTCATCGGCGTCGCCCGGTGACCGGTACCCGTCCCCGCCCTCCCCCGGTCCTTCGTCACCGTCGTTCTCGGCGTCGTCCTCCTCGCCGGCGCCCGGGGTCGGGCGCACGGGTCTGTCGTCGTCGCTGCGGGGCGGCGAGAGCGGCGGTACGGGTCTGCCACCGGGCTGGCGCGACGCCGACGGCTGCTCGGCGGCCGGACCGTACGACGACCCCGAAGGACCCGACGACCCCGCGGCCCCGGCGCCCGGGGCCGGACCGGAGGCCACGGGCGACGGACGCCCGCCGCCCGCCGAGCCGTTCGGCCCGCGCCCCGCGGCCGGCCGCAGGCCCGCCGTCGCCGACGGAAGGAGGTCACGACTCGTCTCCTCGTGCCCGGCCGAGTGGTCGACGATGACGACGGGGCCCAGATCGAGCGGATCGGGCTCGCTCGTCAGCACCCGCCCGGACACCGTCCCGGCGCCCGCGAGTACCGCCACCGCGGTGACCACCACATGGGCTCGCCTCAGTCTCATGCGGAGAGTGTGCGTCCTAGATCGAACTGGTGAGTGAAAGAGGAGAGCATTCTCATCTCCCGCTCCACGCCCGCCACTAGGCCGCGCCGTTGCGAGAACCACCCCGACCCCTCCCCTGCCCCACGGTTGTGCCGGGTCCCCGGCGATCACGGTCACCGGGAGATACGGCGCCGGACGCCCGAGGACTCAAGTACCGGCGGGGATCGCCGCCGCCCGCCCCGACGAACGGCCCGGCCGAGGTCCGACGCACGGCCCGGCCGAGGTCCGACGACCGCCCCGAGGGCCCGCGAGCCGGTCGGTACGGGGCCGGTTGCCGTGGACCGGACCCCGGGTAGGAGAAGATCCATGACCGTACTCGGCGCCGTCTTCCGCCCCCAGCTGCCGCCCGAACGCCTCCGCCCGCTCGCCGTCGCCGCCGACCGCGCCGGGCTCGACGAACTCTGGCTCTGGGAGGACTGCTTCCTGGAGAGCGGCATCGCCACCGCCGCCGCGGCCCTCGCCTGGACCGAACGCCTCCGGGTCGGCGTGGGACTGCTTCCCGTGCCCCTGCGCAATGTGGCCCTGACCGCGATGGAGGCGGCCACCCTCCACCGGCTGTTCCCCGGCCGGGTGATCCTCGGGGTCGGCCATGGAGTCCAGCCGTGGATGGAGCAGGTCGGCGCGCGGGTCGCGTCGCCCGTCACCCTCCTCCACGAGTATCTGGACGCGCTGCGCGCCCTGCTGGCCGGGGAACGGGTCACCGTCCGGGGCCGCTATGTCTCCCTCGACTCCGTCGCTCTCGACTGGCCTCCGCCCACTCCACCGGCCGTACTCGCCGGGGCGCTCGGCCCCCGGTCCCTGCGGCTGACCGGTGAGGCCGCGGACGGCACGATCCTCGTCGCCGGGGTGTCCCCGGACGACGTACGGCGGGCCCGGGACCTGATCGCCGATGGCCGGCTGGCCGCCGGCCGCGCGGACCCGGCGGCCGCCCGCCACCAAGTGGTCGTCTACCTCCACACCGCGACCGGCCCCGACGCCGCCGCCCGGCTCCGGGCCGAACTGGACCGCCAGGGCCCCGATCCGGCGGGGTTCGGGGTCGCCGGGGACGCCGCCGCCGTCGCGGAGGCCGTCCTGCGGCTGGCCGACGCCGGGGCGGACACCGTGGTCCTCCAGCCCACCGCCGACGAACCCGACCCCGAGGGCTTCCTCCGCTTCACCGCCGAGGAGGTGCGCCCCCTCGTCCCCCGCCCACCCGCCGGGGAGCGGTCCGGTACCCGGGGAAATGAATGAGCACTCATTCACCGGGCGGGCGGCCCGACGGACGCCCATCGCCCGGCGGGGTCAGGACACGATGTCCTTACGGGCGAAGGTGCGGAACGCCAGGGCGAACAGCACCAGCGCGTACGAGACGGAGACGGCCGTGCCCTTGATCATGCCGCCCCACTCCAGCTGCGGCTGAAGGGCGTCGATCCAGGCGAACTGCCAGTGCGCCGGGAGGATCTCGCGCCAGTCGCCGAGTGCGGTGACGGCGTCGAGCACATTGCCGACGATCGTCAGCCCCACCGCTCCGCCGACCGCGCCCAGAGGGGCGTCGGTCTTGGTGGAGAGCCAGAACGCCAGTCCGGCGGTGACCAGCTGGGAGAGTGCGATGAAGACCACGACGATCGCCAGCCGGGGCAGGGTGTCGGCGGAGTCGAGGGAGCCGCCCGTGGGCAGCTTCAGCGGTCCCCAGCCGTACGCGACCGTGCCCACCGCCAGGGCGACCACCGGCAGCAGGACGATCGCCGCCGCGCTGAAGCCGAGGGCGACCACCAGCTTGGACCACAGCAGCCGGAAGCGCGGCACGGGCGCCGCCAGGAGATACCGGAGCGACGACCAGCCGGCCTCCGATGCGACGGTGTCGCCGTGGAACAGCGCCACCGGGATCACCAGCAGAAAGCCGGCCGAGACGAAGAGGCAGGTGGCGGCGAAGTTGGCGCTCGACGCCGTGGCGGTGTCCATCAGGGTGATCCGGCCGTTCTCACCGCCGTCCGGGCTTCCGCCGATGGCGAAGGCGGCGACGAGCACGAAGGGCAGCGCTCCGAGTACCGCGGCCATCACCAGAGTCCGGCGGCGCTTGAGCTGGCGTACGGCTTCGACGCGCAGCGGCAGCGTGCGCCGGGCCCGGTAGCCGGGCGCCGCCGTGGGGTGGGCGAGCCCGCTCATGCGGATCCTCCGATCAGGGTGAGGAAGGCGTCCTCGAGGCGGCGGTGCGGGCCGACGCCGGTCAGGGGGGTGTCGAGCCGGACGAGTTCGCCGATCAGTTCGGTCGCGGTGGCGCCGTCGAGCCGGACGAGCAGTCCTTCGTCGACACGCCGGACCGAACCGATCCCGGGCAGGGCCGCGATCTTCTCGACCAGGGGATCGGATACGTCCCCGGCGACGGCGACGAGCAGGGTGTCGCTGCCACCGGTGATCTCGGCGACCGGCCCTGCCTGCACCAGCCGGCCCCGGTCCATGACGACCAGATGGGTGCAGGACTGCTCGACCTCGGAGAGGAGGTGGCTGGAGACGATGACCGTACGGCCCCCGGCCGCGTACCGGATCATGACATCGCGCATCTCGCGGATCTGGGGCGGGTCGAGACCGTTGGTCGGTTCGTCGAGGATCAGCAGATCCGGCAGGCCGAGCATGGCCTGGGCGATGGCGAGCCGCTGGCGCATGCCCTGGGAGTAGGTGCGCACCGCCCGGGCGAGGGCGTCGCCGAGTCCGGCGATCTCCAGCGCCTCCTCCAGATGGGCGTCTTCGGCGGGGCGTCCGGTGGCCCGCCAGTACAGTTCGAGGTTCTCACGGCCGGAGAGATGGGGCAGGAATCCGGCGCCTTCGACGAAGGCGCCGACCCGGGAGAGCACGGGCGCCCCGGGGCGGATCGGGTGCCCGAAGACCCTGATCTCGCCCTCGTCGGGGCGGATGAGGCCCATCAGCATCCGCAGGGTGGTGGTCTTGCCCGCGCCGTTGGGGCCCAGGAGCCCCAGGACCTGCCCCTTCTCGACCCGGAAGGAGAGCTGTCGGACGGCGTAGCGGTCGTGGGCCCCGGCGTACCGCTTGGTGAGGTCGGTGATCTCCAGGGGGACATCGGCGAGTGACGGGTCGGCGGGCGGGGCCGTGGTCCGGCGGCGGGCCGTGAGGAGCAGGGCCGCGGCGATCAGTACGGCGGCCGTCGGAAGGCCCCAGGTCCACCACGGCAGGCCCGCGGCCTCGGACTCCACCCCGGGTGCGGTGGGCACGGTCAGGGGGCCGCCGGATTCGGCGAGGGCCACGTTGTAGGTGGCCGGGGTGGCCGGGGACGCGTAGCCCAGGTCGGTGGCGGAGAGCACCAGGCGCAGCCGGTGTCCGGCGTCGACGCGGTGGTCCACGGCGGGGAGGGTCAGTTCGACCTCCTTGCCCCGTTCGGCGCCGTCGACCCGGACAGGGGCGACCAGTTGGGAGGGGAGGACCTGGGTCCGGCCGTCGGGTCCGACGTCGTACACCTTGCCGAAGAGCACGGCCTCGCCGGTGGACGAGGTGACCCGGAGCCGGACGGTCGGGGCGCCGGTGATCCGGAGCGGTTCGGTCAGCGGCGCCGATTCGAACCGGGCGTGCTGGCCGGGGAAGTCGAGTCCGAGACCGACACCGAGGGAGGAGAGTTGGCCGAGTCCGCCGCTGAGTCCGGGGACGGCGGAGACGGCGGGCGGGGCGCCGCCGGCCGGGTTGGTGAAGTTCTGCGGTGTTCCGGTGAGTTCGACCTTCCGGGGTTCGCCGTCGAGTCCGGGGTAGCGTCCGGCGGTCGCTCCGCGCAGCCGGGCGGCGCCGTCGGTGGAGTCCACTCCCCCGGTGCGGCTGACCCGGAAGGCGGGCCCGGTCGAGACGCTCTCGTCCTGTTTCAGATAGCGGTCGAACCAGGAGGTGACGCGTTGTTCCACGCGCTTGTCCTCGCGGTCGCCGCCGTCGTGGCCGCCGCTGATCCAGTCGACGGCGACGGGCGCGCCGTTGGCGCGGATCCGCTGGGCCATGGCGTCCGCCTGGCCGAGCGGGAACAGGGAGTCCGACTGTCCTTGGACGACGAGGGTGGGTACCTTGATCCGCTCGCCGACGGCGGACGGGCTGCGGTCCTCCAGCAGCTTCCGGGCCGCGGCGTCGGGTGTGCCGGAGATCGCGATCCGTTCGTACATGGCGCACAGCTCGGGCTGGAAGCGTCCGCAGCCGACGGGGGCGGGTCCTCCGGTGCCGCGGGCCGCGGGCGGGCGGCCGGTCCCCGGCTCCCGGTCGGTGCCGGGGTCGGCGGGTGCGGTGTCGGGCCGGGGGGCGGCGCCCCCGGCGTCGGTGGATCCGGTGGAGAAGAAGATCCCGGCCCACAGCTTCTTGAAGACGCCGTCGGGGAAGAGGGCGTCCGCGAGGTTCCAGTAGGTGATCGAGGGCGCGACGGCGTCGACGCGCCGGTCGTGTCCGGCGGTGAGCAGGGCGATCGCGCCGCCGTAGGAGGCCCCGGCGATCCCGACCCGGGGGTCGCCTTCGGCGTCCTTGCGTACCTCGGGGCGGGCGGCCAGCCAGTCGATCAGCCGGGAGACATCTTTGACCTCGTGGTCGGGGTCGTTGAGTCCGATACGTCCGGTGGACTTGCCGAAGCCCCGGGCGGACCAGGTGAGGACGGCGTAGCCGTCCCGGGCCAGCCGCTCGGCCTGGGCGCGGACGTCGTCCTTGGCGCCGCCGAAGCCGTGTCCGAGGAGGACGGCGGGCCGGGGCGTCGTCCGGTCGCCCGAGACGAAGTAGGAGGTGTCGATCTGCGCCCCCGGCATCCGCTGGGTGCGGTCCTCGCGGTGCACGGCCGGTGCCGTGTCGTCGGCGACGGCCGCATAGGTGCCCCCGCCCGCGAGGGCGGCGAGCGCGACGGCGCCGGCCAGCCACTGGCCGCGGGTGCGGGGCCGGGGAAGTCGGATCTTCATGGGGAAACCCTAAGCGGGCCGTCCGACCGGATTCACCGGCGCCGGGGGGAGTCCGGCGCCCTCCCCCGGAAGTACGCGGCGGCCGGACGTACACCGGACGCGGTACGCGCCGCCCCGCTGCGTGCCGTACCGGCGCCCGGCCCCGGGGCTCGTCGGGGCCGGGCGGGCGTCGGTGGGCCGGGCGGGCGCGGCTCAGCTGTTGCGCGGGAAGCCGAGGTCGACGCCGGTGTGGGGCTCGGACGGGTCGGGCCAGCGGGTGGTGACGACCTTGCCCCGGGTGTAGAAGTGCACCCCGTCGTTGCCGTAGATGTGGTGGTCGCCGAAGAGGGAGTCCTTCCAGCCGCCGAAGGAGTGGTAGCCGACGGGGACCGGGATCGGGACGTTGACGCCGACCATGCCCGCCTGGATCTCCAGCTGGAAGCGGCGGGCGGCGCCGCCGTCGCGGGTGAAGATCGCGGTGCCGTTGCCGAACGGGGAGGCGTTGATGAGCCGTACGCCCTCCTCGTAGGTGGCGACGCGCAGCACGCAGAGCACGGGGCCGAAGATCTCGTCGCGGTAGGCGTCGGAGTCGGTGGCGACCTTGTCGAGGAGGGAGAGCCCGATCCAATGGCCGTTCTCGTATCCCTCGACGGTGTGGCCGGTGCCGTCGAGCACGACATCGGCGCCCTGGGCCGCCGCGCCCGTCACATAGGAGGCGACCTTGTCGCGGTGTGCCCGGGTGATCAGGGGGCCCATCTCGGACGCGGGGTCGGTGCCGGGGCCGATGGTGATCTTCTCGGCGCGCTCGCGGATCTTCTCGACGAGTTCGTCGGCGACGGAGTCGAGGGCGACGACGGCGGAGATCGCCATACAGCGTTCGCCCGCGGAGCCGTACGCCGCCGAGACCGCGGCGTCGGCGGCGGCGTCGAGGTCCGCGTCGGGCAGGACCAGCATATGGTTCTTCGCCCCGCCCAGGGCCTGGACGCGCTTGCCGTTGGCGGAGGCGGTGGTGTGGATGTAGCGGGCGATGGGGGTGGAGCCGACGAAGGAGACCGCGGCCACGTCCGGGTGCGCCAGCAGGGCGTCCACCGCGACCTTGTCGCCGTGGACGACGTTCAGGACACCGTCCGGCAGCCCGGCCTCTGCGGCCAGTTCGGCGAGGAGGTTCGCGGCCGACGGGTCCTTCTCACTCGGCTTGAGGACGAAGGTGTTGCCGCAGGCGACGGCCAGCGGGAACATCCACATCGGCACCATCGCCGGGAAGTTGAACGGGGTGATCCCGGCGACCACGCCCAGGGGCTGCCGGATCGACGCGACGTCGACCCGGCTGGAGACCTGGGTCGACAGCTCGCCCTTGAGCTGGGTGGTGATCCCGCAGGCCAGTTCGACGATCTCCAGTCCGCGCGCCACCTCCCCCAGCGCGTCGGAGTGCACCTTGCCGTGTTCGGCGGTGATCAGGGCGGCGATGTCGTCGCGCCGGGCGTCCAGCAGGGCGCGGTAGCGGAAGAGGATCTCGGTGCGGCGGGCGAGCGACGACGTGCCCCAGGCCGCGAACGCCTCGCGGGCCGTCGCGACGGCCGCCGCGACCTCGTCGGCCGAGGCCAGCGCCACCCTGGTGGTGACGGCACCGGTCGCGGGGTCGGTGACCTCGCCCCAGTTGCCGGACGCGCCCTCGACGGTCTTGCCACCGATCCAGTGGTTGACGGTCTTCGTCATGACGAAAGGCTCCTTCACAACCTTCGCGGGTACCGGCGCACGGGCCGGGCGGTCGGGGCGGAGGCGCGGCCGTCCTGTCACAGATGGCGCCGCCGGGCCGTGATCTGCCGTTCGTACTCCTCCCGGGCCCTGATCGCGGACGGACGGTTCGCCGTCTCCGCCACAGGAACATCCCACCACGCCTGTGCGGGGGGCGCGCCCGACACAGTGTCTGCCGTTTCGGTCTCCACGTAGACACCTGTCGGCACATCCGACCAGCGGGCTTCGGCCAGGGCTTCTTGCAGGTCACGTACGGTACGGGCGCGGATGACCCGCAGTCCGAGCGAGGCCGCGTTGGCGGCCAGGTCGACGGGGAGCGGCCCGCCGGTGTAGGTGCCGTCGCCGGCCCGCAGCCGGTAGGCGGTGCCGAACCGTTCGGCGCCGACGGACTCCGAGAGGCCGCCGATCGAGGCGTAGCCGTGGTTCTGCAGGATGATCACCTTGATCGGGACGTTCTCCTGGACGGCGGTGACGATCTCGGTGGGGTTCATCAGATACGTACCGTCGCCGACGAGCGCCCAGACGGGACGGTCCGGGGCGGCGAGCGCCACGCCGATGGCGGCGGGGATCTCGTATCCCATGCAGGAGTAGCCGTATTCGACGTGGTACTGGTCGGTGGAGCGGGCCCGCCACAGTTTGTGGAGGTCGCCGGGGAGCGACCCGGCCGCGTTGATCACGATGTCGTCCCCGGTGACCAGGGCGTCGAGCGCGCCGAGTACCTGGGTCTGGGTGGGGCGCGCGCCGTCCGCGCCGGAGCCGCCGTGGCCGGGGCCATCGGAGCTTTCGGAGCCGCCGGAACCGGGGTCGGAGCCGGAGCCACCGAGGGCGTACGCGGTGTCCACCAGGCGCTCCCAGCGCTCCTTCGCCGCCCCGTACGCCTGCTCGTACGCCTCGGGTACGCGGTAGCCGCCCCCGGCCGTGAGAGCGTCCGTCAGCTCCTCCAGGGCCGCGCGGGCGTCGGCGACGACCGAGAGCCCGGCCATCTTGTGGGCGTCGAAGGAGGTGACGTTGATGTTCAGGAAACGGACGGCGGGATTCTGGAAGAGGGTGGAGGAAGCGGTGGTGAAGTCCGACCAGCGGGTGCCCACACCGATCACGAGATCGGCGGAGCGGGCCAGCTCATCGGCGGTCGCCGTCCCGGTGTGGCCGATTCCGCCGACGTCGCGGGGGTGGTCGTACGGCAGGGCGCCCTTGCCCGCCTGGGTGGCGGCGACGGGGATGCCGGTGGCATCGGCGAACCCGCGCAGCGCCTCCTCCGCCTCGGCGTGGCGGACCCCGCCGCCCGCCACGATCAGCGGTCTCCGGGCCGCCGCCACGGCCCGGGCGGCGCCGCCGAGCGCCCCGCGGTCGGGGCGGGCCCTGGGCACCCGCCAGACGCGTTCGGCGAGGAAGTCCTCCGGCCAGTCGTACGCCTCGGCCTGGACGTCCTGCGGCAGCGCGAGCGTCACGGCACCGGTCTCGGCGGGGTCGGCGAGGACCCGCACGGCCGCCAGGGCCGCCGGGATCAGGGCTTCCGGGCGGGTGATCCGGTCGAAGTAGCGGGAGACGGGCCGCAGCGCGTCGTTGACCGACACATCGCCCGCGTACGGCACTTCGAGCTGTTGGAGCACCGGATCGGCGGGGCGGGTCGCGAACACGTCGCCGGGGAGCAGCAGGACCGGGAGCCGGTTGACGGTGGCGAGCGCGGCGCCGGTGACGAGATTGGTGGCACCCGGGCCGATGGAGGTGGTGACGGCATGGGCGGAGAGCCGTCGCGACTGGCGGGCGTAGCCGACCGCGGCATGCACCATGGCCTGTTCGTTGCGGCCCTGGTAGTAGGGCATCGCGGTCCCGGGTCCCGTACCGGACTCGACGAGCGCCTGACCGATCCCGGCCACATTGCCGTGGCCGAAGATGCCCCAGGTGGCGGCGATCAGCCGATGGCGGCGGCCGTCGCGTTCGGTGTACTGACGGCCGAGGAAGGCGACGAGCGCCTGGGCGACGGTGAGCCGGCGGGTGGTCATCGGGGTTCCTCCTCGGGGGGCGGCGCGGTCGGCCCGGAGGCGGCGGCCGGTGACCCGGGGGCGGTGCGAGGCGCTTCGTACAGCGGCAGTCTGGGGTCGACGGCCTGCCCGGGCCAGGTGTCCCGGATCCACCGGTGGTCCGGATGGTCGCGGATCAGCCAGGCGCGCCCGGGTCCGGGGCCCGCCATGGCGTTGAGGTAGTACATGGTCCGGCCGGGCGGGGCGATCGACGGGCCGTGCCAGCCGTCGGGGACGAGGACGGCGTCGCCGTCGCGGACCTCGGCGAGCACATCCGTACCGCCGGGCCGGGACGGGGAGACGCGGTGGTATCCGAGCCCGCCGTCCTCGATCTCGAAGTAGTAGATCTCCTCCAGTTCGGACTCGGCGCCCGGATGGTGCTCGTCGTGCTTGTGCGGCGGATAGGAGGACCAGTTCCCGCCCGGGGTCAGCACCTCGACCGCGATCAGCCGGTCGCAGTCGAACCCGCCCGCCGCGGCGAAGTTGTTGACCTGGCGGGAGCAGGATCCCGAGCCGCGCAGCTCGACCGGTACCTCCGGCGCGGGGCCGTAGCGAGCGGGGAGTCGTCGCTCGCACTTCGCTCCTGCCAAGGCGAAGCGGCCTCCCGCACCGGAGGCGATCTGTGCCCGGGCGTCACGGGGGACGTAGGCGAAGTCGGAGACCCCGCTGAACACGTTTTCCCGGCCCAGCAGTTCGAAAAACTCACCGTCGGCGGTGACCGTGCAGCTTCCGCTCAGGGGCAGCACGATCCACTCGGCGTCCCCGGTGGTGAAGGAGTGCGTGGCGCCGGGGGCCAGTTCGAGCACCCGGAGCCCGGTGTACTCGCGGCCGGGCCCGCCGGGGTCGAGCCGCAGGGCGTACGGTCCGTCGGCGGCCGTTCCCGCCGGTACGAACCGCTCCCCGTTCCGCTCGCCCTCGTCGGTGCTCATCGGTCCCCGCTTCTCCCTGTCCGGATGGTCCGCCGTGCCGCCGTGCCGCCGTGCCGTGGTGCCGTGGTGCCTGGTGCTTGGTGCCGTGCGCAGCTCCGTGCCGTGGTGCCGTGCGCTGTGCTGTCGTGCCTGGTGCCGTCGTGCCGTGCGCCGTGCCGTCGTTCCAGTGTTCCGGGTGCCGCCGCGGCCCGGTGACGCGCCCCCGGGCTCCCGGCGGGCCCGGCCGGGCGCCGCGGCGGTCAGAGCAGGCCGACGGCCGTGTCGACGGCCTTGGCGACATCGCCGTCGACGGGGTAGAGCAACGAGCGTCCCACCACCAGTCCCTGCACCGTGGGAAGCCGCAGCGCGGCCCGCCATCTCTCGTACGCGCCGTGCTGATCGTCCCCGATCTCGCCGCCGAGGATGACGGCGGGCAGGGTCGACGTCTCCAGCACCGCCGCCATGTCGTCGGGGTCGTCGGTGACGGGGACCTTCAGCCAGGTGTACGCCGAGGTGCCGGCCAGGCCCGACGCGATGGCTATCGACCGGGTGACGGCCTCCGCGCTCAGATCGGTCCGCAGCCGGCCGTCCACCCGGTGGCAGATAAACGGCTCGACAAAGACCGGAAGCTGGCGCTCCGCCATGTCGTCGATGGTGCGGGCGGTGGTGTGCAGGGTGTCCAGCGACCCGGCGTCCCCGTAGTCGATACGGAGCAGCAGCTTCCCGGCGTCGAAGCCGAGCCGGGCCAGATCGCGGGCGCGGTGGCCGGTGAAGCGGTCGTCGAGTTCGAAGGAGGCGCCCGCGAGTCCGCCGCGGTTCATGGAGCCGACGACGATCTTGTCTTCGAGTGCGCCGAGCAGCAGCAGGTCGTCGAGGATGTCGGCGGTCGCCAGGACACCGTCGACGCCGGGCCGCGCGAGCGCGAGGCAGAGCCGTTCCAGCAGGTCGGTCCGGTTGGCCATGGCCAGCCTGCTGTCGCCGACCGCGAGGGCGCCGCGAGCGGGGTGATCCGCCGCGATGATCATCAGCCGGCCGGAGTCGCCGAGGAGCCCCGGCCGCCGCCGGCGCCGGGCCGCGGCTTCGGCGACGGCCTCGGGGTGGCGGGTGCGGATCCCGGTCAGCTCGGCGATGGAGACACGGCTCATGACGGGCTCCCGGGGCGGGTCGCGGAAGCGCCGGCCGATTCGGCGGCGGGTCGGGGCGCGGGCCGCTCCGCCGGCGGCTCCGCGCGGCCCGGGGGCTCGGGCCGCTCGGCGTCCTCGTCCCGGCGCTCGCGTTCCGCCGGGACCGGGCCGCCGGAGAGGACCTGCTCGACCTCGTCCGCGTACGGCATCGCGCTGGAACAGGCGAGCCTGGCCGCGACGATCGCCCCGGCGGCGTTGGCGTAACGCATCACCCGCTCCAGCGGCCAGCCCGCCAGCAGTCCGTGGCAGAGCGCGCCGCCGAAGGCGTCGCCCGCTCCCAGGCCGTTGACGACCTCGACGGGCACCGGTGGGACCTCGGCCCGGGTGCCGTCGTTCCGCAGCGCGAGGACGCCGTCGGGGCCCCGTTTGACCACCGCGAGCTCCACCCCGGCGGCGAGCAGCGCCCGGGCGGCGGCCTCGGGGTCGCGCTCCCCCGTGGCGATCTCGCATTCGTCGACATTGCCGACGGCGACGGTGGCGAAGCCGAGGGCCTCCCGGTAGTACGGCCGCGCCGTCTCGGGGTCCCGCCAGAACATCGGCCGCCAGTCGAGGTCGAAGACCGTGATCCCGGCGCGGTCGCGGTGGGCGAGCGCCGTCTGGGTGGCGCCCCGGCTGGGCTCGGCGCTCAGGCCGGTGCCGGTCACCCAGAAGACCCGGGCGCGCCGGATCGCCTCCAGGTCCAGCTCGTCCGCCCGGATCTCCAGGTCGGGGGCCTTCGGCCGCCGGTAGAAGTAGAGGGGGAAGTCGTCCGGCGGGAAGATCTCGCAGAAGGTGACGGGGGTCGGGTACTCGGCGACGGCGGTGACCCAGCGGTCGTCCACCCCGAAGTCGCGCAACGCCCGGTGGAGATAGTCCCCGAACGGGTCCAGGCCGGTGCGGGTGATCACGGCGGTACGGCGCCCGAGCCGGGCCGCGCCGACGGCCACATTGCTCGCGGAGCCCCCGAGGAACTTGCCGAAGGTGTCGACCTCCGCCAGCGGGACGCCGGTCCGCAGCGGATAGAGGTCCACCCCGATCCGCCCCATGGTGATCACCTCATGAGGTGCGGCGCCCATGTCGTACGGCGGCGGTACGTCCGGCGGTGGCACGTCCGACTGAGGCACGTCCGACTGAGGCACGTCCGACTGAGGCACGTCCGGCGGTGGCACGTCCGGCTGAGGCATGCGCGTCCCTTCGGTCCTCCGACTCGGCGCCCGGCCCTCAGATCCAATGCTCCCCGCCGGGCCCTGTCAATATTTTGTCCTGACATTCGGACGAAGGCTTGACACCCTTTCGGCATGGCCGGAAAGCTCGGTCGTATGACCAGCCCCGTCGCTCCCCCGCATCGCATCCGGGTCGGCTCGGCCCCCGACTCCTGGGGCGTGTGGTTTCCCGAGGACCCCCGGCAGGTGCCGTGGCGGCGCTTCCTCGACGAGGTCGCGGCGGCGGGGTACGAGTGGATCGAGCTGGGCCCGTACGGCTACCTTCCGGCCGACCCCGCGGTCCTGGCCGATGAGACGGGGCGCCGGGGGCTGAGGGTGTCGGCCGGCACGGTCTTCACCGGGCTGCACCGCGGGCCCGCGGTCTGGGACGAGACCTGGGCCCATGTCTCGGACGTCGCGGCCCTGACCCGGGCGACGGGCGCCCGCCATCTGGTGGTCATCCCGTCGTTCTGGCGGGACGACAAGACCGGGGAGGTCCTGGAGGACCGCACCCTGACGGCCGCACAATGGCGCGATCTGACCGCTCAGACGGAGCGGCTGGGGCGGGAGGTGCGGGAGCGGTACGGGTTGACGATCGTGGTCCATCCGCATGCCGACACCCATATCGACGGCGAGGAGAACGTCCAGCGGTTCCTGGACGCCACCGATCCGGAGCTGGTCTCGCTCTGTCTCGACACCGGCCATTACGCGTACTGCGGCGGCGACAGCGTCAAGCTCATCGAGACCTACGGCGAGCGGATCGGCTACCTCCATCTCAAGCAGGTGGATCCGGCCGTGCTCGCCGAGGTGGTGGCGGACGGGGTGCCGTTCGGGCCGGCGGTCGCGCGGGGGGTCATGTGCGAACCGCCGGGCGGCGTACCGGAGCTGGAGCCGGTCCTGGCGGCCGCGCGGGCGCTCGACGCCGACCTGTTCGCGATCGTCGAGCAGGACATGTATCCGTGCCCGCCGGACAAGCCGTTCCCGATCGCCCGGCGCACCCGGCGGTTCCTGCGCTCCTGCGGGGTCTGACGGACTTCCGAAGGTCTTTGCGAACAGTAGGTATCACCCCATATCGCCCCGTTCAACGATTTATGGCGATGATCAGATATATCTCCATTACGCGGGCCTTACGTCACAGCTGATCAACATCACGGCATTCCCCCTCCCGGAGAAGGGGTCCGCGGGACCAGGCTCGGTGCTCGCCAAGCGCATCCGCCGCAGGTCCTTCGTGGTCCCCCAACCCCGACTGCGGCGCCCGCAAGGAGGTGTCGCACAGATGTCGGACAGAAGGCTCTGGTCGTACAAGGAGATCGCCGCGCACATCCGGGTGCAGCCGGACACCGTTCGTTCCTACCGCAAGCACGGGCATCTCCCGCAACCGGACCTGGTCGAGGCCGGGAAGCCCTACTGGTACGCCGACACCGTCCGCGCCTGGGTGGCGAATCGGCCGGGCAACAATCGCGGCCGCCGCTGAACCGGACGGGACGGAAGCACGGGGCAGGTCCGCCACGCCCCGAACGGGTACGACGCCGGGCCGCGCGCCCGGCGTCGTACCGTCGGATTCCGCGCCGCTTCCCGCACCTCTTCCCGCGCCCCATTCCGCGCCACTTTCCGCGCCGCCTAGCGGGGCACTGCGCGGGGGCGCGGGATCCGGTCGGACCACGGATACGACATCACCCGGAAGCGACAGCACCCCGAAAGGGATTCCATACCCCCTAGGGGTATAGTATGGTGTGCAGCACGGGCCCCGGGGCCACCAACCGCCCCAGCCCGCCCGGAAGCGACCACGCCGTCCGACCGCCCACGAGGAGAACGCCATGAGCACCCAGCCCGACATCGAGATCATCGAGACGGCCCCCGCGTCCGGCTGCTGCGGCGGCGGCTCCTGCGGCACGGACGCCGCCCCGGCCGAGTCCGCGGGCGCCGTCACCACCGTCTACAAGGTCACCGGCATGACCTGCGGCCACTGCGAGGGCGCCATCTCCGCCGAGGTCTCCCAGATCGCGGGCGTCACCTCGGTGACCGCCGTCGCCGCCTCCGGTCTGGTCACCGTGGTCTCCGAGGCCCCGCTCGACGAGGCCGCCGTACGCGCCGCCGTGGACGAGGCGGGCTACGAGGTGGCGGGCACCGTCTGAGCCGGACGGCACCCCGGGCCGGGGCCGTACGGGACCGTTCCCCGCGAACGGTCCCGTACGGCCCTCCCGCGCTTCCCGGACCGCCGGGCGGTATCAGCGATATTTCGGACACGTGCGAACGTGATCCGCCTCTCATCGCGAGGCCGTTCCACGGCCCTCGAACGGCGTCTTCCGGGCTCGCCGCACCACTCCACAAGACCTTCACATGACTGAATCAGGCCAGGTCAGGGCCATGATCACCGACTTTGGATCGGCCCGCCCCCGGCCGCCGGAACAGCCCGCCCGACCGACCCCTGCCCCTGTCGCGCGACTACATGTGAGGCACAAGACCTTCACAAAGAGACCTAGATCACAGATATTGAGGGGTAACCATTGAGGCCCGTCCAGGGTCTAAATGGACGATGCCAGGAACGTCTTGGGGGACGTTCATGGGATGTCTTGGGGGACATCTCAGGCAAGCGTTGGCCGGGGCACGTACCCGGGGAGCTTTGAGCGGCCCTCCCGTCGTGCGTACCCCGGCATACCGCGCGCAATCCGCGGTCGCAGACACCCGGCCGGATCCCGTGGGGGGAATCCGCTCCGGGGATATGGGAAGCGCCCCGCTCGCCGACCCGTGGGGGGATCGGCGGTGGGGCGCTTTCCGCTTTGCTGCTCCGCTCGGCCGCAGGGCCTCGCCGCTCGCCTTCGTGGCTCGGCCTGGCCGCTCGGCTTTGTGGCTCGACGCGTCAGCGGGCCTCGACGGGGACGAAGTCGCGAAGGACCTCACCCGTGTAGATCTGCCGCGGACGGCCGATCCGGGAACCCGGCTCCTTGATCATCTCGTGCCACTGGGCGATCCAGCCGGGCAGCCGGCCGAGCGCGAACAGCACGGTGAACATCTCGGTCGGGAAGCCCATGGCCCGGTAGATCAGACCGGTGTAGAAGTCGACGTTCGGGTAGAGCTTGCGCTCGACGAAGTAGTCGTCGGCGAGCGCGTGCTCCTCCAGCTTCAGGGCGATGTCGAGCAGCTCGTCCGACTTGCCGAGGGCCGAGAGGACATCGTGCGCCGCCGCCTTGATGATCTTCGCCCGGGGGTCGAAGTTCTTGTAGACGCGGTGCCCGAAGCCCATGAGCTTCACGCCGTCTTCCTTGTTCTTCACCTTGCGGATGAAGGAGTCGACGTCGCCGCCGGACGCCTGGATGCCCTCCAGCATCTCCAGCACCGACTGGTTGGCGCCGCCGTGCAGGGGGCCCCAGAGGGCGGAGATGCCCGCCGAGATCGAGGCGAACATATTCGCCTGCGAGGAGCCGACCAGGCGGACCGTGGAGGTCGAACAGTTCTGCTCGTGGTCCGCGTGCAGGATGAGCAGCTTGTCCAGCGCCGCGACCACGACCGGGTCGGGCACGTACTCCTGGGCGGGGACCGAGAAGGTCATCCGCAGGAAGTTCTCCACATACCCGAGGTCGTTCCGCGGGTAGACGAAGGGGTGGCCGATCGACTTCTTGTACGCGTACGCCGCGATCGTGGGCAGCTTGGCGAGCAGCCGGATCGTGGAGAGGTGGCGCTGCTTCTCGTCGAACGGGTTGTGGCTGTCCTGGTAGAACGTGGACAGGGCGCTGACGACCGACGACAGCATCGCCATCGGGTGGGCGTCGCGCGGGAAGCCGTCGAAGAACCGCTTCACGTCCTCGTGCAGCAGCGTGTGCTGGGTGACCTCGTTCTTGAACTCGGAGAGCTCGTCGACCGTGGGCAGCTCGCCGTTGATGAGCAGATAGGCCACCTCGAGGAAGGTGGAGCGCTCGGCCAGCTGCTCGATGGGGTAGCCGCGGTAACGCAGGATGCCCTGCTCGCCGTCGAGATACGTGATCGCGGATTTGTACGCGGCCGTGTTGCCGTAGCCGCTGTCCAGAGTCACGAGTCCCGTCTGGGCCCGGAGCTTCCCGATGTCGAAGCCCTTGTCACCGACGGTGCTCTCGACCACCGGGTAGGTGTATTCACCGTCCGCGTAACGCAGTACTACAGAGTTGTCGCTCACGTCATCCCTCACCGACGTAGTGCCTCTTCTTCGAGGTGCCCTGACTGTCTCTACCATCCCCCATTTGGCGCATCAGAGTGCACTCGGGGTCGACCTTTGGGGCTATTGGCGGCACTCAGTGCCGCCAACCTGCTCATCCTGCCCCGTTCGCCCGATTTCCGGAAGTCGGGGTGTCATTTCCCACCCCACCGGAGCGACGGCTCCCCCGGGCGGACGAGTGCGCCCCGTCAGCCGGCCGAGAGCCGATGGGCGAGCGCCGTACACCGTCTGCCTGCGGAAACCGTCCGTACCGCCTGCCCGATCGCCCGGCGGGAGCCGACCAGCACGACGAGCTTCTTGGCCCGGGTGACCGCGGTGTAGAGCAGATTCCGCTGGAGCATCATCCAGGCGCCGGTAGTGACGGGGATCACCACGGCCGGGTACTCGCTGCCCTGGGAGCGGTGGATGGTGACGGCATAGGCATGGGCCAGCTCGTCCAGTTCGTCGAAGTCGTACGGCACCTCCTCGTCCTCGTCCGTGAGGACGGTGAGCCGCTGGTCCTCGATGTGGAGGGCCGTGACCACGCCCACCGTGCCGTTGAAGACCCCGTTCTCGCCCTTCTCGTAGTTGTTGCGGATCTGGGTGACCTTGTCGCCGACCCGGAAGACCCGTCCGCCGAAGCGTTTCTCGGCCACATCGGGGCGGGCGGGGGTGACGGCCTGCTGGAGCAGGCCGTTCAGCACCCCGGCGCCCGCGGGGCCGCGGTGCATCGGGGCCAGCACCTGGATGTCCCGCCGGGGATCGAGACCGAATCTGGCCGGAATCCTGCGCGCGGCCACATCGACGGCCAGCTTGCCCGCGTCCTCGGTCTCCTCCTCCACGAAGAGGAAGAAGTCGGACAGACCGGTGGTGATCGGCTGCTCGCCGGAGTTGATGCGATGGGCGTTGGTGACGACTCCGGACTGCTGGGCCTGGCGAAAGATCTGGGTGAGCCGGACATGCGGCACCGGGCTCCCGTCGGCGAGCAGATCGCGCAGCACCTCCCCCGCGCCGACGCTCGGCAACTGGTCCACATCGCCCACCAGCAGCAGATGCGCCCCCGGTGCCACGGCCTTCACCAGCTTGTTGGCGAGCAGCAGATCGAGCATGGACGCCTCGTCCACCACGACCAGGTCGGCGTCGAGCGGGCGGTCCCGGTCGTAGGCGGCGTCCCCGCCGGGCCGCAGCTCCAGCAGCCGGTGGACGGTGGACGCCTCGGCGCCGGTCAGCTCGGCGAGCCGTTTGGCCGCGCGCCCGGTGGGGGCCGCCAGGACCACCTTCGCCTTCTTGGCCCGCGCCAGCTCGACCACCGAGCGGACGGTGAAGGACTTTCCGCATCCCGGGCCGCCGGTCAGCACCGCGACCCGGCTGGTCAGCGCCAGTCGTACCGCCGCCTCCTGGCCGGGCGCCAGCTCGGTGCCCGTACGGTCGGCGAGCCAGGACAGGGCCTTGTCCCAGGCGACGTCCCGAAAGGCCGGGAGACGGTCGTCGGGGGCCCTCAGCAGCCGCAGCACCTGGGCGGCGAGGGACAGCTCGGCCCGGTGGAACGGGACCAGGTAGACGGCCGTGAGCGGCTCCCCGCCCTCCGGTCCCGGCACCCGTTCCCGTACGACTCCCTCCTCGTCGGCGGCCAGCTCGGCGAGGCACTCGATGACGAGTCCTGTGTCCACCTGGAGGAGTTTCACCGCGTCGGCGATGAGGCGTTCCTCCGGCAGGAAGCAGTGGCCCTGGTCGGTGGATTGCGACAGCGCGTACTGGAGGCCGGCCTTGACGCGCTCGGGGCTGTCGTGCGGGATGCCGACGGCCTGGGCGATCCGGTCGGCGGTGAGGAAGCCGATGCCCCAGACGTCGGCGGCGAGGCGGTACGGCTGGTTCTTGACGACGGAGATCGAGGCGTCCCCGTACTTCTTGTAGATCCGTACCGCGATGGAGGTCGAGACACCGACGCCCTGGAGGAACACCATCACCTCTTTGATGGCCTTCTGCTCCTCCCAGGCCGCGCCGATGAGCCGGGTGCGCTTGGGGCCGAGGCCGGGGACCTCGACGAGCCGCGCGGGCTCGCGCTCGATCACGTCCAGCGTGTCCGTACCGAAGTGTTCGACGATCCGCTCGGCGATCCGGGGCCCGATGCCCTTGATCAGACCCGAGCCGAGATAGCGGCGGATGCCCTGGATCGTGGCGGGCAGGACCGTCGTGTAGTTCTCGACGGTGAACTGCTTTCCGAACTGCGGGTGGGAGCCCCACCGGCCTTCCATCCGCAGCGACTCGCCGGGCTGCGCGCCGAGGAGGGACCCGACGACGGTGAGGAGATCGCCGGAGCCGCGGCCGGTGTCGACGCGGGCGACCGTGTAGCCGTTCTCCTCGTTCGCGTAGGTGATCCGTTCGAGGACCCCTTCGAGCACTGACAGATTGGACATGCCACGACGCTACCTCCGCGGTCCGACAACGCGGGCGGCCTGTGGACAACGGGGTTGGGGCGGCTGTGGACGGGTGTCACCCGGTGACGTGCTCGGCGTACCGGGCGGCGGTCTCGGCCAGCACCTCGGCACCGTCCCTGGCCCACAGCGCGTCGCTGAAGACCTCGACTTCGACAGGGCCCCGGTAGCCGGCCGCGTCCACCCGCTCCCGCCAGCGCCGCAGTTCGACACAGCCGTCGCCGAGCTGTCCCCGTCCGGTGAGTACCCCTTCGGGCAGCGGCGTGGTCCAGTCGGCCAGCTGGAAGCCGTGGATACGGCCTTCGGCGCCCGCGCGCGCCACCTGGGCGGGGGCCGTCTCGTCCCACCAGACGTGATAGGTGTCCACGACGACGCCGACCCGGTCGGGCGGGAAGCGTCCGGCGATGCCGAGTGCCTGGGCGAGTGTCGAGACCACGCAGCGGTCCGCCGCGTACATGGGGTGGAGCGGTTCGACGGCGAGACGTACTCCCGCGTCCCGGGCGTGGGGGACGAGTGCGGCCAGCGCGTCGGCGACCCGTTCCCGGGCGCCCGGGAGGTCGCGGCTGCCCGGTGGCAGGCCGCCGGAGACCAGGACCAGGGTGTCCGTGCCCAGCTCCGCCGCCTGGTCGATCGCCGCCCTGTTGTCGTCGACGGCACGGGCCCGCCCCGCGGGGTCGGCCGCCGTGAGGAAGCCGCCGCGGCACAGGCTCGTGACCCGCAGCCCGGTGTCCCGGATCAGCCGGGCCGCCGCGGTCGTCCCGTACGCCGTCACCGGCTCGCGCCACAGCCCGGCGCCGGGGATGCCCAGGCGGGCGCAGCCCTCGGCCAGTTCGGGCAGGGACAGCTGTCGTACGGTCATCTGGTTGACGCTGAGACGGCTGAGGTCGGGGCGGGCTCGGGTGGTCGGCGCGTCCGGGACCGGGGTCGGGGTGGGGCTGGGGGTCACTCGGGCTCCGCTCCGTCATGGGTGAGCAGGGACGCCATCCGGGCCGCGGCACGTTCGGGGTCGGGGAACAGGCCGAGCCGGTCGGCGAGTCGGTGGGCGCGGGCGAGATGGCCGGGCGTGCGGGCGGTGTGCAAACCGCCGACCATGGTGAAGCGGGGCTGGTGTCCGGCGAGCCAGGCCAGCAGCACCACCCCGGTCCTGTAGTGCCGGGTCGGCGGTTCGAAGAGGTGCGCGGCGAGCTCCACCGTGGGGTCGAGGACGGCCCGGAAGGCCGCCGTACCGGCCGTGTCGAGGGCGTGGAGGGCGCGGGCCGCCAGCGGGGCCAGGGGGTCGAGGACACCCAGCAGGGCGTCGCTGAAGCCGTGTTCGTCGCCCGCGATCAGTTCGGGGTAGTGGAAGTCGTCGCCGGTGTAGCACCGCACCTCTGGTGGGAGGCGGCGGCGGAGCGCGATCTCCCGGTCGGCGTCGAGCAGGGAGACCTTGACGCCGTCGACCTTCCCGGGGTGGGCGCGGACGATGCCGACGAGGGTGTCGGCGGCCGTGTCGAGGTCGTCGGCGCCCCAGTAGCCGCGGAGGGCGGGGTCGAACGCGGGGCCGAGCCAGTGGAGGATCACCGGGCGCTCCGACTGCCGCAGCAGTGCGCCGTACACGTCCTGGTAGTCCTCCGGGGACCGTGCGGCGGCGCGCAGGGCCCGGGAGGCGAGCAGGACGGCGCGGGCGCCGCAGCCCTCGACATGGGCGAGCTGCTCCTCGTAGGCCCGGCGGATCGCGGGAAGGCCGGCCGGTCCGGTCAGCTGGTCCGTACCGGCGCCGCAGACGAGGGCGCCGCCGGTCGCGGCGGCGTCGGCGGCCGTGCGGCGGATCAGCTCGGCGGCGACGGGCCAGCCGAGTCCGGCGCCCCGCTGGGCCGTGTCCATGGCCTCGGCGACGCCCAGGCCGCAGGACCACAGATGGTGGCGGAAGGCGAGGGTGGCGTCCCAGTCGAGTACGGCGGGGCAGGTGGGTCCGGTGGGCGGCGCGAGGGCTCCGGTGGGCGGCGCCGCCGCGACGACGTGGGCCGCGGCGAAGACCTTTCGGGAGGCGGACCGGGGGGTGTACGGGCCGGGGCCGGGGGCCGGGGGTGTCGCGGTCACAGTGTCAGCTCCGGTACGTCGATCCGGCGCCCCTCGGCCGATGAGCGCAGCCCCAGTTCGGCGAGTTGGACCCCGCGGGCGCCCGCCATCAGGTCGCTGTCGTACGGCTCCCCCAGGGCGACGTGGCGCAGGAACAGCTCCCACTGCGCCTTAAAGGCGTTCTCGAAAGGCTGGTTGTCGGGAACCTCCTGCCAGTGGTCGCGGAAGGAGTCGGTGGCGGGCAGATCGGGGTTCCAGACCGGCCTGGGGGTGGTGGAGCGGTGCTGGATCCGGCAGCGGCGGGGACCGGCGACCGCGGAGCCGTGGACTCCGTCCACCTGGAACTCGACGAGTTCGTCGCGCATGACGCGGACCGCCCAGGAGGAGTTGATCTGCGCGACGATTCCGCCGTCGAGCCGGAAGACGGCGTACACGGCGTCGTCGGCGGTCGCCTCGTACGGCTTGCCCCGCTCGTCCCAGCGGCGTGGGATATGGGTGCTGACCTCGGCCATCACACTGGTGACCCGCCCGAAGAGATGGTCGAGCACATAGGCCCAGTGGGGGAACATGTCGACGGTGATCCCACCGCCGTCCTCGGCGCGGTAGTTCCACGAGGGCCGCTGGGCCGACTGCCAGTCGCCCTCGAAGACCCAGTAGCCGAACTCGGCCCGCACCGACAGGATCTCGCCGAAGAAACCCCCGTCGACGAGGCGCTTCAGCTTCAGCAGACCCGGCAGGAACAGCTTGTCCTGGACCACTCCGTGGCGGATTCCGGCCGACCGGGCGAGCCGGGCCACCTCCAGGGCTTCGGTGAGGCCGGTCGCGGTCGGCTTCTCCGTGTACACGTGTTTGCCCGCGGCGACGGCCCGCAGGAGCGCGTCGGGTCGGGCGGCGGTGATCTGCGCGTCGAAGTAGACGTCGACGGTCGCGTCGGAGAGGACGGAGTCGAGATCGGTGTCCCAGTGGCGCAGGCCGTGGCGGTCGGCGATGGCGCGGAGCGCCGGTTCGCGGCGGCCGACGAGGACGGGTTCGGGCCACAGGGTCCGGCCGTCGCCGAGGTCGAGGCCGCCCTGCTCCCGCAGGGCGAGGAGGGACCGGACCAGATGCTGGTGGTATCCCATGCGGCCGGTGACGCCGTTGACGGCGATCCGTACGGTTCCGCGTTTCATGGCGTTGCCTCCGGGCTCATCGGTCCCGACGCCGGGTGCGCGGGGCTGTCAGCGGGCCGGACGCGGTGCCGTGGTTCCCGGCCGTGGTCCGGCGGGTGCCGACGCCGCGGCCGAGGGCCTCGGATCGTGTCCGTATCGCGGTGGTTGGGCCGGTCGCGGACGGCTGGATTCCGGCAGGTCGTGGCGGAGGAGTGATCCAGCAAGCGCTTTCTTCGCGGGAGGACGCTAGCCTGCCGACAGCGGCCCGGACAAGGGTCACGGCCCGTATCCCGCGGAGGGTAGCGATGACAATCACTCTGGCGGATGTCGCCGCACGGGCGCGGGTGTCCCCGGCGACCGTGTCCCGGGTCCTCAACGGCAACTACCCCGTCGCCGCGGCCACCAGGGAGCGGGTCCTGCGGGCCGTCGACGAACTGGACTACGTACTGAACGGCCCGGCGAGTTCACTCGCCGCGGCCACCTCCGACCTCGTCGGCATCATGGTCAACGACATCGCGGACCCCTTCTTCGCCATCATGGCGGGCGCCGCGCAGGGCGAGATAGGCGGCAAGGGGTCGGGGCGCGGAGGCGGCGAGAAGCTGGCCGTCGTCTGCAATACGGGCGGCTCGCCCGAGCGCGAACTCACCTATCTCACCCTGCTCCAGCGGCAGCGGGCGGCGGCGGTGATCCTCACCGGCGGCGCGCTGGAGGATCCGGCGCACACCGCCGCGATGTCCGCGAAGCTGGCCCGGCTGGCGGACGCGGGCACGAGGATCGTGCTGTGCGGCAGGCCCCCGCTCGCGGACGGCGGTGCCGTACTGGCGGCGCTCGCCTTCGACAACCGCGGGGGCGGCAGACGGCTGACGGAGCATCTGCTGTGCCTCGGGCACCGCAGGATCGGCTATGTCGCCGGGCCCGCCGAACGCACGACGACCCGGCACCGGCTGGAGGGCCACCGGGCGGCGCTGCGGGCCGCCGGGGTCGAGGGGGATCAGGAGCGGCTGACCCTGAACGGGCCGTACACCCGGCGGTCGGGATACGAGGCGACGCTGGAGCTGTTGCGGCGGGAGCCCGGTCTGACCGCCGTGGTCGCGGCCAACGACACGGTGGCGCTGGGGGCCTGCGCGGCGCTGCGGGAGCGGGGGCTGCGGATTCCGGCGGACGTCTCCGTCGCGGGCTTCGACGACCTGCCGTTCTCGGTGGACGTGGTTCCGGCGCTGACGACGGTCCGGCTGCCGCTGTTCGAGGCGGGGGCGCGGGCGGGACGGCTGGCGATGGGTACGGAGGAGGCTCCTCCGGGGGGTATCTCGACGGTCGAGGCGGAGTTGCTGGCCCGGCCGTCGACGGCGCCGCCGCCGGGCTGATCCGAAGGCTCTTCCGCGGTCCGGCTCGATTCCGGCGGGAGGGGTTTGCGGCACCGCGAGGCGGGAAAACCATTGACTGAGTCAAAGGAAAGCTCGCGGAGGCGGAGCAGGGTCACGGGGAGGTGGACGGCGTGGCGATCCAGGAGATGCGCGCTTTCAACCGGTTCTATACGAATCTCATCGGCGCTCTGGACTACGGCAAGCATCTGTACACGCCGTACACGCTCACGGAGTCGCGGGTGTTGTACGAGCTGGCGCACAGCCCTCGGACGGACGCGGCCGACCTGCGGATCGAGCTGTCGCTGGACGCGGGGTATCTCAGCAGACTGCTGGGGAAGTTCGAGCGGGACGGGCTGGTGGAGCGGGCGCCGTCGCGCGAGGACGTCCGGCGGCAGCGGATCACGCTCACGGGGCGTGGCCGGGAGGCCGCGACCCTGCTCGACGAGCGGTCGCGGGAGGCGGTCGGCGCGCTGGTGTCCCGGGTGCCGCCCGAGGAGCGCGAGCGGCTGGTGGCCGCGATGCGGACGGTACGGGAGACACTGGCGGCGACCCGGCCCGCGGGGGCCGGGGACCCGGTGCTGCGGGAGCCCGCACCGGGGGAGCTGGGCTGGACGGTGGCCCGGCACGGCGCGCTGTACGCGGCGGAGTTCGGGTGGAACACGGAGTTCGAGGGCCATGTCGCCCGGATCGTGGGGGACTTCGCCCGGGATCGCGCCCCGGAGCGGGAGCGGATGTGGATCGCCGAGCTGGACGGCCGTCCGGTGGGCTCGGTGATGTGTGTACGGGACGAGGCGGAGGGCACCGCCCGGCTGCGGCTGCTGCTCGTGGAGCCCGGGGCGCGGGGGCACGGGATCGGTGAGCGGCTGGTCGGCGCGGTCGTCGGCTTCGCCCGTGACGCGGGTTACCGGGATCTGGTGCTGTGGACCAATGACGTGCTCTCGGAGGCCCGCCGGATATATCGGCGGGCCGGGTTCACCCTGGTCGCGGAGCGACCGCACCGTTCGTACGGGGTGGATCTCGTCGGCCAGGACTGGCGACTGGACCTCGCGGATCGGGAGGCGGTGCCCGGATGAGCCGGACGACGCCCCGGGCGGGGCGGCGACCGCGCCCGGGGGCCGGGACGGAGTCGGGCGGGCCGCACGGTTCCGGCGGACCGGGGTGGGCCTTCGCGTTCTCGACGCTCGGGGTGCCGGGGATGCCGCCGGCGGAGGTGGCCGCGCTCGCCGCGGACACCGGCTGCCGTGGAGTCGAGCTGCGGGCCCATCCGGAGGAGCCGGTCCATCCGGGGCTCGGGCGGCGCGACCGGGCGGCGGTGGCGGGCGCGTTCGGGCGGGCGGGGGTCGGGATCCTGGCCGTCTGCGGCTATCCCCGGGTCGCGGCGGCGGGGCCGGACGGCCCCGTTCTGGACGAGATCGCCGAGCTTGTGGGCCTGGCCCGGGATCTGGGGGCGCCGTACGTCCGGGTCTTCCCCGGGGCGGAACCGCGCGAGGACACCGGCGCCCCCGAGGGCGGCGCCGACGGCGCTGTTGATGGGATGGCGGCGCGGCGGCTGGCATCGGCGGCGCGGGGCGCGGCGCCCCTGGGGGTGCGGATTCTGCTGGAGACGCATGACTCGCACCGCACGGGCGAGTCGGTCGCCCGGGTCCTCGCGGGGGCCGGGCGGCTGATCGCCGGGTCGGGCCCGGGGACGGTGGACGGCCCCGGGGCGGTGGACGGCCCGACGGCCCCGCTCGCCGAGGCGGCGCCGGGCCGGGGTCCCGCCGACCAGGGGCCCGGGGCCGTCTGGGACGTGCTGCACACCTGGTTGGGCGGGGAGCCGGTGGAGGCGACCCGTCGGGCGCTCGGGCCGTCGCTGGGCTATGTCCAGGTGAAGGACGTGGCGTCGCGGGAGGACCTGGCGCCGCTGGCGCTGGGCGCGGGGGTGCTCCCGCTCGGGGACGTTGTCGCCGGGCTCACCCGACCGACCTGGCTGAGCTGGGAGTACGAGAAGCGCTGGGCTCCGGGGGCGGCGGAGTTGCCGGGGCTTCTGGTGCCGGGGCGGGAGTATCTGGAGGGGCTGCTCGGGAGAGCGATGTGACCGCGATACCGCCGACGAGGAGGGCGGCGGACACCCAGCCCAGTGGGGTGATCCGCTCACCGAGGAGGAGCGCCGCGGACGACATGCCGAAGAACGGGACCAGCAGGGAGAAGGGGGCGACGGACGAGGCGGGGTAGCGGCGCAGGAGATAGCCCCAGGCGCCGAAGCCGAAGACGGTGGCACCCCAGGCGATGAAGAGGACGGAACCGACACCGCCCCAGTCCAGACCGCGCAGGGCGGCCGCGCTCGCGCCGGGGCCTTCGAAGACGAGGGAGAGGGCGAGCAGGGGCAGTACGGGGACGGTCGAGACCCAGATCATGAAGTTGAAGGCGTCCGGCGGTGCGGCCTTGCGGGTGAGCACATTGGACACGCCCCAGCACGCGGCGGCCACGATGACCAGGCTGAAGGCGGATACGGGGGCCGAGGCGCCCCGGTCGACCGCGGCGACGCCGATCCCGGCGAGGGCGATGGTCATCCCGGCGATCCGGACCCCGCCGGGGCGCTCGCGCAGGAACACCGCGGCGATCAGGACGGTGAAGACGGCCTGGATCTGGAGGACGAGGGACGCCAGCCCCGGGGGCATGCCGCGGTCCATCCCGATGAACAGCAGACCGAACTTGGCCACGCCCAGGGCGAGTCCGACCCCGATGATCCACTTCCAGGCGACCTTGGGGCGGCCCACGAAGAAGACCGCGGGTACCGCGGCGACGAGGAAGCGGAGGGCGGAGAGCAGCAGGGGCGGGAAGTGCCCGAGGCCGACGTCGATGACGACGAAGTTCACGCCCAGGACGGCGGTGACCCCGACGGCGAGCGCGGTGTGTGCAGGTCGCATAAGGGGAGGATCACCCGACCAAACCATGTAGCACCAGCACCGATTTCTTTATGGTGGGATTCAGTACTGCTTAATTTTCATGGCCGGGCGGCCGACCGGCCCGCGAGGAGCCGAGGGGCGCCGGGGCCGGAAGGAGGTGCGGCGCATGCTCGATCTGGGACGACTGCGGGCCTTGCACGCGGTCTGGACGCACGGTTCGGTCGCCGCGGCGGCCATCGCTCTCGGCTACACCCCGTCCGCGGTCTCGCAGCAGATCACCAAGTTGGAGCGGGAGACCCGTACGCCCCTGATGGAGCGGCGCGGCCGGGGTGTCGCCCTCACCGACGCGGGGGTGCATCTGGCGGGCACGGCACAGGAGTTGCTGGCGATCGTGGAGCGCGCCGAGACGGTGCTGGAGGAGCACAGGGGGAAGCCCTCGGGGCGCCTGACGATCGCCGCGTTCGCCTCGGCGGCGCGGGGGCTGCTGCCCGGGGTGCTCGCGGCGCTGGAGCGGGCGCATCCGGGTCTCGACGTCCGGATGACCGAGGTCGATCCGCATCTCTCGGTCGATCTGGTGGCCCGGGGCAGTACCGATCTCGCGGTCGCCCACGACTGGGACATCGCACCGCTGCCCGCACCCGAGGGCGTGGAGCAGGTGGTGATCGGGGACGACATCTGCGATCTGCTCGTCCCCGAGGGGCACCGGCTGGCCGGCCGGACGGGGGTGCGGCGGGAGGAGCTGACCGGCGAGCGGTGGATCTGCCAGCCACCGGGGACGGTCTGCCACGACTGGCTGATCCGTACGCTGCGTACGGCGGGGTGCGAGCCCGACCTCGCCCATCAGGCGGAGGAGAACCACACCCAGGTCGCCCTGGTGGCCGCCGGGCTCGGTATCGCCATGATGCCCCGCCTGGGGACGGGCCCCCTTCCGGCCGGCGTGGTGGCGGTGGGCCTCGATCCGGTGCCGCGGCGGCGGGTGTACGCGATCTGGCGCACCCGGGCGGCTCGACGGCCCGCCATCGGCGCGATGGTGACGGCACTTCAGGAGCATTTCGCCCTGCTGGACACCTCGCGACCCGACCCCGGGATCGCCGCCGCCGGCCGATCCGGCGGGCGGACCGGGAGACGGCCGGACGTCGTGGGCGCGGGAGGCGGCTGAGCCCTTCACCGGGGACGGTTCCGGCCGGTCCCGACAGGCCTCGAAGAGGGCCCCGAGCCGGGTCCGCGGCGGACCCGGAGAAGCCTCGGGGTACGGGGTCGGCGAACCCCTAAGGGGTCTCACCTAAGGGTGATGACGACGGAGCACAAAGGTCCAAACCATTAATCAAGAGGTCCACACCACCCCATCCACAAAACCTTCACATCTTTCACAATCTTTCACCAGCGTGCCCGTCGGCACGCCGATGACCATTCATTTTTATACTCGCGGGTCTTATTGCCCTACCTACACATTGGCAGTTAGTTTCAGCTCCGTCCGAGCGATTCTGGACGTTTCCTTCAACTCCCTTGCCAGCAAGGCCGGAAGGAGCACCCCCATGCACGACCAGCACCACCAGCACTCCCAGCACCCCCAGGCCCGGGTCTCCAGGCGTACGCTCCTCGCCGCGACCGCGGTCGCCTCCGCCGTCGTGACCGCCGGCGCGGCGCCCGCAGTGGCCGGGACGGCGCAGCACAGACCTGACCGGGACGCCCGGCTGAAGAAGCTCATCGCCCGGATGAGTCTCGAACAGAAGGTCGGTCAGCTCTTCGTCCACTGGTTCTCGGGTTACGACGCCCACAACCCCGAGCCCGCGCACGCCGCCGACAACCTCCGGCGGAACGGCTACAACACGCCTGCCGAGATCGTGAAGAACTACCACCTCGGTGGTGTCATCTACTTCGGCTGGTCCAACAACGTCCGCAACCCGCGGCAGCTGGGCGGCCTCTCGAACGACCTTCAGAAGGCCGCGCTCAGCCAGCCGAACTCCGTACCGCTCGTCCTCTCCATCGACCAGGAGCACGGCGGTATCGTCACCCGGGTCGGCCTGCCCGCCACCCAGCTTCCCGGCGCGATGGCGCTCGGCGCCTCCGGTTCCCGCGGCGACACCCGTACCGCCGCCTACATCGCCGGTACGGAACTCGCGGCCATGGGTATCCGCGAGAACTACGCCCCGGTCGCCGACGTCAATGTGAACCCGGCCAACCCGGTCATCGGTGTCCGTTCCTTCGGTTCGGATCCCACGGCCGTGTCCCGGCTGGTCGCCGCGCAGGTCGACGGCTACCAGTCGGCGGGCGTAGCCGCCTGTGCCAAGCACTTCCCCGGCCACGGCGACACCGGCCAGGACAGCCACACCGAGCTTCCCGTGATCACCCACACCCGGGCGGAGTGGGAGCGGCTGGACGCGCCGCCGTTCCGGGCGGCCATCAAGGCCGGGATCGACTCGATCATGACGGCCCATCTCCAGGTGGCCGCCCTGGACCCGAGCAACGACCCCGCCACGCTCTCGAAGCCCATCATCACGGGCATCCTCCGTGAGGAACTCGGCTTCGACGGCGTCATCGTGACGGACGCGCTCAATATGCGGGGCGTCCGGACCAAGTACGGCGACGAGCGCATCCCGGTGCTCGCGCTGAAGGCGGGCGTGGACCAGCTGCTCTTCCCCGAGTCGCTGCCGATCGCCTGGAACGCCGTGGTCAAGGCCGTCCGGGACGGCGAGCTGACGGAGGCGCGCATCGAGGAGTCGGTGCTCCGCATCCTGCGGCTGAAGGAGAAGCGGGGTCTGCTGAAGGACCCGCTCGTCTCCCTCTCCCGGCTGGACCGCGTCGTCGGCAACCGGCACCACCGGGCCGCCGCCGACCGGATCACCGACGACACCACGACCCTGCTGGTCAACCAGGGCGACGCCCTGCCGCTCAGCAAGCGCCGGCAGAAGAACGTGCTGGTCGTCGGGGTCAACCCGGCCTCGCCCACGGGTACGGACCGGCCGGCGACGACCGTCGCGTCGGACACCCTGTCCGGGCTCGGGTTCACCCCCGCGGCCATCGGGTTCACGGGGAACGCCGCCATCACGCCCGCCGCGATCGAGGCCGCGGCCGCGGACGCGCGCGGCCGGGACGCGGTCGTGGTCCTCACCTCGAACGTGGGGGCCACCAGCCCGCAGCGCACCCTGGTCGCGAAGCTGGTGGAGACCGGTGTCCCGGTCGTCCATCTCGCGGTCGGCAACCCGTACGACATCGCCCAGCTGAGCGGGGTCGCCGCCTCGGTCGCCTCGTACGGCTGGACCGAGATCGAGGTCCGCTCCGCGACCCGTGTGATCGCGGGCAAGGTGGACCCGGAAGGACGCCTCCCGGTGCCCGTGCTGCGCGCGGACAACCCGGCGCAGGAGCTCTACCGCGTCGGCCACGGACTGTCGTACGACGACTGACGGCACCACCCGTCCCCGGCGGGGAGCGGCGGGCCGGCCGGATCATGACCGGTCGGCCC